>CAKZVJ010000178.1 GCA_937923345.1 uncultured Saprospiraceae bacterium | reverse complement strand
AACAGCCTCGCGTGAGGGATCGCAACGATATGAGGTGTCATCGAATGTCTATAGGATAAGAAGAGATGAAGGCTCCGAGAGGAACGAGCGGAGACAAAGCTCGACTATATCCTATGACGTGAGAGGATATCGAATACAAGTGTAGAGCCCGACCTCGGCAGCTAGGCCTGAGGTGTAGGCAAGAGGTCACGCCCAAGGCCAATACGCTCTCAATAAGGTTCTACTCAACACGCAAAAAAAATAGCTCTCTTGATACCATCAAAAGAGCTTTCAAAAATTGAGAAAAAATTGTACATCTCTATTCTAACCTACTTAAAGATAGCTCAATAAAAAGGGCTAAAAAGGACAAAAAAACACGATAATCAGGATTCAGAATCGTATTTTCTTACTCCATGGAGAATGACTACCTTTGCAAAAATTTATTCCCTCACAAGTTTAATCAGTGATATGTCATTGAAGAAAGTAAAATCTGCTCTCATTTCTGTTTACCATAAAACGGGTCTCGAAGAAATACTGCAAGAGCTAAAAAAACAAGATGTAGTCATCTACTCAACAGGTGGTACTCAAAAATTTATCGAAGAGCAAGGTCTTGAAGTCCAAGCAGTTGAAACGCTGACGTCCTACCCTTCTATCCTAGATGGCCGGGTGAAAACGTTGCATCCAAAAATATTTGGAGGTTTGCTGGCGAGAAGAGAAGAAAATCATCTGGCGCAACTCGCTGAGTATGACATCCCAGAAATAGATTTGGTCATTGTGGACCTCTACCCTTTTGAGGAAACGGTGGCCAACACGGATGATGAGGCGACCATCATAGAGAAAATTGACATTGGGGGTATTTCGCTCATTCGAGCGGCGGCCAAAAATTATCAAGATGTGGTAGTGGTGCCTTCGCAGAATGAATATGCTCCTCTACTCGAGGTACTGAAAGAAAAAAATGGTTTTACAGATAAGGAGGATCGCAAGCAGTTTGCTAAAAAAGCTTTTGCCGTTTCATCGCATTATGATGTTGCTATTTTCAACTACTTCGCTGATGGCGATGAGCCCAGCGCATATAAGCAGAGTGTAGCTCCTGCGCAGACTCTACGATACGGCGAAAATCCGCATCAAAAGGGTATCTTCTATGGTAACCTGAATGATCTATTTGATATCCATGGTGGTAAGGCGCTGTCTTATAATAATCTAGTGGATATAGACGCAGCGGTGAGTCTGATGGCAGAATTTAAAGATGCAGATCCAACTTTTGCTATCCTAAAGCATACTAATGCTTGTGGCTTGGCTACTCGGGATACGATCAATGATGCATGGCATGCTGCCTTGGCTTGTGATAATATCTCTGCCTTTGGTGGCATATTGATTTCGAACAGGCCTATCGACGAGGCTACTGCTCAAGAGATCCATAAATTGTTTTATGAGGTGTTGATCGCGCCAGGATTTGACGAGGCAGCGATGAGGCTATTGAGTGAAAAGAAAAAGCGAATCTTGATGAGCATAAAGCACTGGAATCTAGATGGTAGAATGCATAAAAATCTTCTAAATGGCGTGCTGCAGCAAGATCGTGATACCAAGATTGACACTAAGGCGGAATTCACAACGGTGACCGAAGCAGCTCCATCAGAGGCGCAATTAGCAGATTTAGAATTTGCTAGTATATGTGCTAAGCATCTCAAGTCTAATACTATAGCCTTGGTAAAGAATAAGCAGATGGTAGGTATGGGATGTGGACAAACGTCTCGGGTAGATGCTTGTATACAAGCTATCGCCAAGGCAAAGCAGTTTGGTTTTGAGCTAGAAGGTGCAGTAATGGCATCGGATGCTTTCTTTCCGTTCCCTGATTGTGTAGAAATTGCCCACAAGGCAGGTATCCAAGCAGTAATACAACCTGGAGGCTCTATCAACGATAAACTGAGTATTGCTTATTGCGATGAGCATGGTGTGCCAATGGTAACGACAGGGACAAGACATTTCAAACACTAATCGGGCTTCGATACCTCCGCGACCATGAATTTGTGCATCGATATAGGAAATACGAGAAGTAAGTATGCCGTTTTTGACCAAGATAAGCTGATCAAGTACGGCATATGGACAACATGTAATGTCTCGATATTACGCAAAATACAAATAGCGTATCCTGCGATACAACGAATCATTATCAGCACAGTCACTTTGTTGGGTAAATCCATACAAAATGAAATAAAGAAATATCCAGACCGCTATTTATTATTTGATCATACCACTCCTGTACCGATACAGAACAGGTATAAAAGCCCGAAGACATTGGGTAGGGATAGGTTAGCAGCTGTAGTGGGAGCCAATGCGCAATTTCCGAAAAGAGCTTGCCTAGTGATAGATGCTGGCACTTGTATAAAGTATGACTACATTAGTCCAAAATCAGTGTATAAAGGAGGAAGTATCCATCCTGGAATGCTGATGCGGTTGGATGCGATGCATCACTTCACCGCAAAATTGCCTTTGGTGGAACCCTTTGAGTATAAAGGCATAATAGGAGTAGATACCGAATCTGCCATACTTACAGGTGCTCAAATAGGAGCTTTAAGTGAAATACAAGGAATGATATCCTTGTATGTAGAAAAATATGGTCGCATTAAGGTAATAATTACGGGTGGAGACGCTAATTTTTTTGCTAAACGCCTGAAAAGAAAGATATTTGTCAGTCCAAATTTAGTGCTCATAGGACTAAACAACATATTAAATTTTAACTCGATTTGACCAATTAAAATCAATTGTCAAATCCTTAATTTTATTGAATGTTAAAACTGAAAACAATTCTACAAAGCTTCATATTAGCTATTGTGCTTTTTGCTTTTGTAGCGCCTACATTTGGACAGACTATCTCAAGTGATAATAACACCCCCAAAAGAAATTCTCCTTTTTCTAGATTAGGTCTTGGAGACCCAGCCTTGCAGAACTATGCCACCTCATTAGGAATGGGGGGCTTGGGTGCTAGCTTTACTGATCCTTATCATGCAAATCTAGTCAATCCAGCTTCCATCGGTTTTTTAAGAGCTACTTCATTCGAAATTGGCGGTTTTTTTAGAGCAGCTGATTTAACTGCTGGAGATACACAGCTAAACACCTTCGCAGGTAATTTCTCCTATATTTCAATTGGTTTTCCTATGAAAAATCCAATAAATATTGAATTGGATAGAAAGAAACCCTTGGTTGATTGGAGGATGAACTTTTCTCTTACCCCATTTTCGGACGTTGGATACAACATAGAGTCGGAATCTACTACACCTGATGGGGAACAAACGATAGCAAGTGTTTTTACAGGAAAGGGTGGAACGTATACCATAGGATGGACAAATGCTGTGGAATACAAAAATTTATCGGTTGGTTTAGACATTGGATATTTTTTTGGTAATCTAATTGAAGAACGAACTGCACAATTTAGAGGTCTTATAAATGGCTTTTCGACTAATCTTGTAGATGAAATAAGCTTAA
This sequence comes from uncultured Saprospiraceae bacterium, assembly GCA_937923345.1. Classification (GTDB taxonomy): domain Bacteria; phylum Bacteroidota; class Bacteroidia; order Chitinophagales; family Saprospiraceae; genus JALZVN01. The sequence continues at coordinate 13,209 of CAKZVJ010000178.1, read as the reverse complement.
GTGGATTTGTATTCAAATTGGGGGCTATCTATAAACATGAGTTCGGATTTGTAGACGAAAAAGCAACAAAGACGCTTAATATAGGCGCTTATGTGTCAAATAACTCCAATATAGTCACTAACGAAAGCCAATTTTACCGCCGGCTCTCCAATACTTTCAATTCCTTGGACACCATCAGAAATGTCGCTGATATGCGAGGAGAAATAGAATTACCAGGTGAGTTTGGTATTGGAATTATGTATGAAAAAATTAATAACTTTCGTGTCGGATTGGATTATTCTGCGTCTAATTGGAGTAACTATACTGAAAACGGAGAATCGACGGGTTTGATGGATTCATACAGAGTAGCCATAGGAGGTGAATACATACCCAACTATAACTCATATAATCGATTTTTAGCAAGAGTGAGGTATAAAGCGGGTTTACACTTCCGACAGGACGCTAGAGTAGATGAATTTAACGAACAATTAACGGAAACCGGGGTAACATTAGGCTTTACTATGCCCGTTATCCTTCCGAGAGGTCAAAAGTCATGGTTTAATTTTGCTGTAACTGCGGGAAGATTTGGATCTGATGACTCACTAAGCGAAACATTTATAAGAGCCAATATAGGTTTCACCTTGAATGATAACCTTTGGTTTTACAAAAGAAAATTTAATTAAAATGAAGATGTTCAAAAAATTACTTGGGATTTGTGGAATGGTAGCGATGTGCCTAATGATGCATCATACTGCCACTGCACAATGTGAAACGTGGGCTGGAAAGCCAAATGAAAGTGAAATTACAGATGCGCACACCATCTACAGAGGACACATCAAAACGGATGAGTTTGATGAGGCTTTTGAGTTTTGGAAAAAAGCATATGAAGCGGCTCCTGCTGCCGATGGTGGTAGAGATTTTCACTATACGGATGGTATAAAGATCTATAAGCATAAATTGAAAAATGCTACTACCGATGCTGAAAAAGAAGAGGCTGTTGCCATGATTTTGAAATTGTATGACGAAGTAATTTCATGTTTTGAAAGCGGCGCTATCAAGATGAAAATACCAGCTAAAGAGCGAGTCGCTTACTTCCTAGGTCGTAAAGCATATGACATGTACTATGAATTGCGAACACCGTACAGTCAAACATTTCCAGCTTTGGAAAAAGCGATCGAAGTAGGTGGAATGAATACGGAATACATCGTAATAGCTCCATATGCTGATGTCGCGACTTATCAATTTTCGAATGACAAGATGGACAACAAACAAGCAAGAGCTATCTATGATAAAATCATAGAGTTGTCAGACCACAACATTGAAAACAATGAAAAATACAGCGCTTACTACAAGCAAGCAAAGGAAAGTGCATTAGGATCATTTGCACCTTTTGAATCTCAGGTTTTTGATTGTGCTTACTTTATAGAAAAGTTGGAGCCAGAGTACAGAAAAGATCCAGATAATCCCACCGTAATCAAAGAGATGATCCAGAAACTTAAGCGCCAAGGTTGTACAGAAAATGATGCATTGGTAGCTGAACTAGAAGGAAAATGGTCTAAGTATGCTGCTGCAGAAAATTCTAAACGACAGGCAGAATTTGAGGCTAACAATCCTGGTATGCTAGCGAAAAAGGCATATGATGCTGGAGATTATAATGGCGCTATTGCTAAATATAGAGAAGCTGTAAATGCTGAAACGGATCCTTCAAAGCAAGCAGAATATTATTTCAGAATTGCTTCTATAGAGGGAAGAAAACTGAAGAAGTATAGTGATGCCAGAAGAAGCGCATTGAAAGCTGCTGAGCTTAGACCAGGATACGGCCGACCATATATGTTGATTGGAGATTTGTATGCGTCAAGTAGTCGAAATTGTGGCGACAGCTTTATGCAAAGATGTGCAGTGTTAGCTGCCATCAATAAATACTCCAAAGCGAAATCTGTTGATTCTTCTGTTGCTGATGAAGCGAATAGTAGAATATCAAAATATAGAGACTCAAAGCCTTCAAAAGATGAAGCTTTTATGCGTGGGTTTAAGGCTGGTCAAACAGTAAAAGTGGAGTGCTGGATAGGTGAAAAAGTTACTTTAAGTTTTTAATTAGATAAAGCACTTAATAGCAAAAGGCGCTGCTTTCGATGAAAGCAGCGCCTTTTTTTGTGACCATTTACTTACCTTAGCGGTCACAATATCAGCAGCTAATATATGCTCCATTTTTTTCTTTTAAGGATTAATTGAATCAATACCACACCAAAAAATCCAAGATTTTCATCCAATTAAAAAGTTTATGCTTATGAGAATTTTATCTACTGCACTATCAATGGCTCTTGTAACTTCCATACTTTTACTAGTAGGCTGTACGCCTAAAGTAACAGCACCAGTAGTAAAGCAAGAAACGACGCAGTCTACTCCCCCGCCTACTGATCAAGGAGAAGCAAGCCCTTGTGCTAAATTTTCGGATGCTCAAAATCCAGAGGGAGTAAAAACAGCCCACGTACTGTACAGAGACTTTATGAAACAAAACCAAATTGATGAGGCGATTGTCTATTGGGAAAAGGCTTATAGAAACGCCCCAGCCGCAGATGGCTATAGAGATTATCACTTTTTGGATGGCGTGAAAATACAAGAACATCTGATGAAGTCGGAGACAAATGCTACTAAGCTTAAAGCTTTGCAAAATCGAGTATTCGAATTGTATGAAGAAGCAGCAGAGTGTTATCCTGCAAAACAAAGTTTGTATAAAGGCTTAAAAGCCTTCAAACTCTATTACACCTATCCGGATGCAGCGACACAAGAAGAAAAGTACGAATTATTCAAAGAGGTCATTGATAAGGATGGAGAAAAAACAGCTGACTTTATTGTCAATCCATTTACTGCTTTGTTGTTAGAAAATATTGTAGCCAATAAAATTAGTAAGGAAGAGGGAAAGAAGTATGCACAGAAAATATTTGAAATTGTAGCATACGGAACAAAAAATTGTAAGAACACAAAAGAGTGTGATAGATGGGCTTTGGTATCTGGATACGCTCCAGCAAGACTGGAAGAACTAGAAGGAATAGAGAACTTCTATGCTTGCGAATATTATAAAGACAAATATACCAAAGAGTACGAAGCCAATCCTACAGATTGTGAAACGATAAGTCTCGTGTACAGTAGATTGAAATGGGGAAAATGCCCCGATACGGATGCACTTTTACAAAAGTTGAAGCCAGAGATAGACCGTTGTTTCCCACCTGAAGTAGTAACCACAACTACCTCGGGACCTTCCTGTAATTCTTTACTTAGGGAAGCTAATTATTCTGAAGCAATAGACTGTTATGAAGGACGTGCTCAAAATAGTAGTGATCCGCAAAAATCGGCAGAATACTATTTGACCATCGCCAAGATCTATTATGCTCACTTGAAAAAATATTCTTCCTCTAGAAAGTACGCTCGGAAAGCGCTAGAATTAAAACCAGGTTGGGGCAAGGCACATGTATTGATTGGTAAATTATATGCGTCTAGCGGGCCGCTATGTGGGCCTGGTAGAGGCTTTGACTCACAAGTAGTTACTTGGGTAGCTATTGATGAGTGGAATAAAGCGAAAAGAGATTCGGAAACTGCTGCAGAGGCCACTAAGCTCATTGGAAAATATTATCAGTACATGCCTAGCAAGGAAGATATTTTCCAGCGTTCCATGAAGGTTGGAGATAGTTTTACAGTGAAATGCTGGATCAATCAATCTACCAAAGTTAGAACGCCCTAAGTACTATAGGTTTCGATAAATGATTTATCAGGGCTCAAGTCAATTGCACTAAAACTTATAGCATTTGACTTGGCTCTTTTTGCCGGATCCTTTTGATCCTCCTCTCTTTGACTTTCCTATTTGAAATGGATTTGCTTTTACACCAACGTATAGGTCTGTTCCTCTAAATTCTTTCGTGCCGATAATAGATCCTAAGTCATCTGTTCCCAGTACAATAAAGCCGAGACGTACTGCTGCTCCCATTTTTACTCTTTTATATTCCGTAATATTTATGGGTAGAGAAACCATCCCCCATCTATGCTCAAAGCGTGGCGCAAGAGCAAGAAAGTTGGTTGCCTTGACCGAATACGGGGAAAAGGAGATGCGATTTATAAATAGCCCTGAAACGTACACGTTTTCGATGACTTTATAATCTGCTTGTAGACTAAAAGTAGTTGGTAAGCCTACCTTTAGGTCTTCATCAATTTGTGACAAGCCGATAGCACCTAGTACATCTCTACTTGCTTGATCGCGTGCCTCCTCCAAAGTTGTAAATGATTGGTACGTCTCTTCATCAAAGATTATATTCTGAGTCCCTCTCAAGGCATGAACTTCAGCATTGGTCTTGAATTTTACTGTTCCTATATCATTGATAGACACGCCTAATCTTAATTTAGGAGTATCCGTTTCATCCTCTATTACATAATTGAATCCAAGGTCTACACCGAAACCACTGCCTGATGGATCTCGATTAAATGATTCGTTTTCTACTATATCAATATTTGATGTAGTATACCCATACTGCGTATTTAAGCCCGAAACTTCTACTTGGTTGGAATCTAGAAATCTGATATTGGTATCATTATTTACAGAAATGTATCCTGCTTCGTAGCCTCTTAATACTTTTAGATTTATACCCGCCGAAATATAGCCTGTGCTTGTGCTGATGCGCTGTGAAAAGTGTGCGCCTATTTCATCCCAGGCCATAAAGCTGAAATTGAAAGATGGAAAATCTATAAACTCGTTTACGGACTTCGAGATATAACTGTAGTAATTTAAGCTGCCTGGTAGTTTAGGAGCCCCAGCCATAACTCTGAGATTGTAAAACGCACCGATAGATTGTCCTCCATTTGTATTGAACAAAAATGCGGGACCATTTATGGTTTGACTGGTTTGTATATAATTGTTTTTAATAGTATCTCTATAAAAGTCAGCTACTAAATTCTCGCCAATGATATTTTCCATTTGCCAACCTGCACGGACTTGGTCCCCATTCTTGCTTAAATCTCCAAGGCTTGTATTTGAGATGTACGCAAGGCTATTGTCAATAAAAAAACCTGCAGAAACTAGATTCAAATCCCATCGAAGTGGATAGTTATTTGAAGATGCAGGGTTCAAAAATATAGAATTAGTGCCAGCATAATTTTCTATTCTTAAAGCACCTTGATATTGAGCATTAAGGGAGAAAGTAACGAAATAGAAAAGTAATGCGAGGATGCATTTCGTCTGGAGAGAGGTTAAGGGACTCATATTATTATTTTATTAGATAACGTTTAGTAGCTCTTATAGCGGTATGAGCATAAAAACAAATATCTAACCAAAAAACAGAATCCTGATGTAGGGAATAAAGATATAAAGACCTATAAAACATGCGATTACAGCACTGATAAGAACGGCTCCAGCCGCTGCATCTTTTGTTTTTTTAGCCAACTCGTGGTAATCTTTTGTGACTAAGTCAGTTAAATATTCAATAGAAGTGTTAAGTAATTCAGCAGTAAGAACTAATCCAATACACAAAAAGATAGCAATCCACTCTATTTTTGTGATCTCAAAAAAATAGCCCATTAGAATTACAATGATAGTAAAACACAGATGGATTCTAAAATTGGGTGTATTGATGATATTATCAACGATCCCGTTAATAGCATACTTAAAACTGAGTATTCGACTCTTGAGCATTTGCTGCACTATTGTTGAGCTGATAAGAACCCTTTATACCAAGATGGTTGGTAAATCTATTGCTTATGGTTTGAAATTCCACACAATCAAAATGTGAAGAATATAAAATATGATCTGTAGGGTTATCCAAAAATTGAAATCGCCTACTATCATTCAATAAAGATTTTCTTTTCAATTCTTTGAGATAGTTGGAAAACTGAAGTTGATTAAAATCTCCAATGGCAATTACTGGGTTAGTTTGATTAGCGATATACGTTTCAATGGTTTTAAATTGAGATACAATTTTGGTATTGTCAACACTGCTCAACTCAGGATAAACATAAGAAGAAACAATACCTATTCTTTGATTTGAAATGTTCAAATCAACTCCTAAATTAGGGATGTCATCCATGTAAAAAGTATCCACACTAAGAAAAGGAATTTTAGAAAAAATCCCAATTCCAAGAAAATCCTCTTTACGATGAACGATTGTTTTATAAGGATAAAGTTTATCCAATTCTTGCTTAAGGAGCATCGCCATATCTGGAGCTACTTCCTGGAGAGATAAAATGTCAACATTAGTATTTTTGATGGACTCTATAGTTTCATATATATGCTCATGAGTAGAAGCAATATTTAGTTGCGCAACGTTTAGAGATTCCTGAATCGTTTTTGTTGGAAGTTTAAGTACATTGTTTGAGGAGCTCTTTAGGAACAAACATAAAACAGCACAAGCTATAAAACTTGTAAATAGCAGTCTCTTCTCATCCAAAATCAAAAACAAAAGCCCCATAGCTAGATTGGCAAACATAATGTGCACCGTATAATTTGCACCACTACGAATCAAGCTAATATCTGTGGGCAACACGCAGAAAAGTGCTGAACAGATAATCAATATACCAAGACCTATTTTTAGAGAGTTGCTTGCCATTGTGTAGTTCAAAAATAAGATTATTATTCCATATAATTACAATTAAGCTATGCCCCATAAGGCATTCATTGTGCTACCCAAATAAATAAAGCTAAAAATCTAATAACTCTTCAAATTGACCGAAAAGTGTTAATTATTTTGATCTCATTATCTAATTTACTGAAAAGTGGTGTATATGCCTGAAAGACTGCAATTTCTAAGCAGGATATAAACCAAAATTTTAATATTATCGTTCTTAAAAGTAATATATTTACTGACTCAAATTCCCATCAGTGATGAAATCCAATATACTCATTTATCGAACCTGCGCTTTACTAGTCATATCCTTTTTTATATGCCAATCTATATTCGCGACGCACAATAGAGCTGGGGAAATAATATATACACAAGATCCTAATGTACCATTCAGGATTACAGCTACCATCACCACTTATACGAGAACAAGTAGTACCCCTGCTGATCGAGATAGTTTAGAATTATGTTGGGGAGATGGTACCTGCGAATTTATCTTAAGAACCAATGGGCCTGGTAATCCTCCTCAAGGAGAACCCTTACCAAATGACATCAAGCTTAATTTTTATACCGCTGATCATTTATATCCAGGACCAGGACATTATGCTATGGGTATGTTAGATCGAAATCGGAATGAAGGTATCATCAATGTGAATCCACCGAATTCTGAGCAAATTGAATTTTTCTTAAGCACAACGGTCACATTCCGAGGTGGTCAATTTGATGCGCTTAACAACTCCCCTATTTTGCTGCAGCCACCTATTGATATTGGATGTGTTGGGCAGCGGTTTATTCATAATCCTAATGCCTTTGATGTAGATGGGGATAGTTTAGTGTATGAAGCCATTGTTCCACAGAGAGATCTTGGAGTTGACGTCCCGCAATACTTCTTTCCCAATTCGATTGGGATTGGAGCAGCTAATAATTATTCCGTCGATGCCATAACCGGAGATATAGTCTGGGATGCCCCCCAACAAGCGGGCGAATATAATATTGCCATATATATTATTGAATTTCGAGGTGGCCAGGCTAGAGATACTATGATACGGGATATGCAAATTCTGATTTTAGATTGTGAAAATATGCCCCCTGAGATTGAGAGTATTGACGAAATATGTGTGATTGCGGGAGATGTAGTGAACCTAGATATCATTGCCACAGATCCAGATATCCCTATGCAAATGGTAGAGCTAACTGCCCTGGGAGGGCCTTTCGAAGTAGCCATTAGCCCGGCAACTTTTAATGCCGAGCCAGGCCCACAGCCACAACCAAATATTGCGCAATTTAGATGGCAAACAACTTGTGAACACATTTCTTCCCAATTCTATACTGTTGTTTTTAGAGCCGTAGATAATTTCCCTGTCCAAACGGGCTCTAACAGTGGCCTTGCCGATTTAAAAACGGTAAGAATAAAAGTTGTTGGACCTCCTCCCGAAAATGTAACCGCTACTGCCGATGAAGATATTGTGGTCGTAAACTGGGATGCCCCCTACGATTGTGAAGACGCCGCAGATGATTATTTCAGAACATTTAGTGTTTGGCGACGAATTGGTAGCAATCAATTTCCCTTAGACAATTGTGAGACAGGACTGGCTGGACGAGGCTATGAAGCTATCTCCTTCTCTACTCGAGAGTTGGTTAATGGCCGATATGAGTTTATAGATAACAATGTAGAGCGAGGTAGAACCTATTGCTATCGAGTACTTGCAGATTTTGCCCGGATCAGTGCAGGGGGATTCCGCTTCAACCTAGTAGAGAGTTTACCTTCTAATGAAGCTTGTCTACAACTCAATAGAGATATCCCTTTGATTGTAAATGTTGATGTGGACCAAACGGATGCTGCCATTGGAGAAATGATAGTGCGTTGGACGCGCCCTGCCATTCCAGATCTAGATACCATAGCCAATCCAGGCCCATACACCTATGAGGTATGGAGAACCGAGGGCTTTGAAAATACGAATCTTGCTCCGGTACCGGGCTCTCGTGTTTCTAGTCCGACCTACTCAGGTGCAACAGATACAACGTTTGTAGACACTGGAATCAATACGCAGAATACTCCTTACACATATGCCATTGCTTTCACAACTGGGTCAGATCCTGATGAGCCACAGGGTATTGCCAATACAGCTTCGTCCGTCTTTTTAAGCATCACGCCCTCTGATGAAATCAATACCCTTACCTGGGAGCATGAAGTGCCTTGGGACAATTTTGAATATAACATCTTTAGGCAATCTCCTGGACAAGCTGATTTTACGAATATCGGAACGGTAACAGAACAAATATTTATTGACGACAATAATCTAAGGAATGGAGAAGAGTATTGTTACTTTATCGAAACCATCGGCACCTATGGGGTAAACGGAATAGCATCTCCCTTGATTAACCGCTCTCAAGAAAATTGCGGCGTTCCGATAGATAATATTTCTCCTTGTTCGCCCGAATTGACCATTACAAATATTTGTGATAATCCTAACCCGGATCCTGATCTTGCTTTTGAAAATAATCTTTTGTGGACCAATCCGAATGAAGAATGTCCAGATACGGATGATGTGGTATCGTATGAGATTTTTTACACGCCTATCGAAGGGGGTGAATTTGCATCCATCAATACTCAAGGGCCAGCTGACAATAATACGTTTACACATATCCCTGATGACGGTATTGCGGGCTGCTATTTTGTTGTAGCGATTGATAGTGTCGGCAACCAAAGTGAACCAAGTAATATAGTTTGTGTTGATAATTGTCCACTATATGAATTGCCAAATGCTTTTACGCCTAATGGAGATAGCGCCAATGATTTGTTTGTTCCGTTTCCATATAGATTTATTGAGAGTATAGACATCAAAATTTACAACCAGTGGGGAAATCTTGTTCATCAAAATACGGACCCAGACATTAACTGGGATGGCACCAATGAGAACAATGAAATCTTATCCGACGGAGTATATTTTTATGTCTGTCGAGTATTCGAAAGGAGAGTTCGTGGAGTGGTAGAAAGCCCTGAGCGATTAGAAGGGTTTATTGAATTAAGAAAAGGACGTTAATATGTTTACGGGTATTATTGAAGATCTTGGTAAAATCACTAAGCTTTCTCATAAAGGGACAAATATAGATTTCACGATTGAGTCTTCTATTTCTAAAGAACTCAAAATTGACCAGTCTATTGCGCATAACGGTGTATGCTTGACTGTCATCCACAAAGATGCTGAAAGCCATACCGTGACAGCCATAAAAGAAACCCTTGATCGATCTAATATTGGCGACTTGCAAGAAGGCAGTCGAGTGAATTTAGAAAGAGCTATGACTGCCAATGCCAGATTAGATGGACACATGGTCCAAGGTCACGTAGACACTACCGCAAAATGCGTATCCATCAAGGAAGAAAATGGTAGTTGGCTATTTACTTTTTCATTTGATAATGAACATAGTAATTTACTGGTGGATAAAGGCAGCGTTTGTATCAATGGGGTTAGTCTTACTGTGGTCAACCCGACCCATGAACACTTTAGTGTAGCTATTATTCCTTACACTTACGAGCACACTACTTTTTCTACACTTAAAGAAAATGACCCCGTCAATATCGAATTTGACATCATTGGAAAGTATATCGCTAAGCACGCTGCAGCCTACATTAGTTAATTCGTAAAACAGAAAGCGCTCTAAGAAATTAAAATCTTAGAGCGCTTTTATATTTATGACCTATGCTTAATTCTAAGCCTTTCCGCCAGAAAGAAAATCTTGATATTCTTTTAGTTCTGTCCACTTACCTTGGCTAGCTAGTTCAGCTTGCTTGGGCCATGTACCTGGATCAGCCAATCTATATCTATCACCTGCAGAAGTCAAAATATCTTGTATTCTGTTCACACTACTACTTGCCAACATAGACCAATTTTGAATACCTGCATTTTTTAGGAGACTTTCTATTTTAGGTCCGATACCTTCTACTACTTTTAAATCGGTAGGTTTTGCTGCTGCAAAACCGATTGCCTTAAAGTATAGTTTCTCAGCTTTAGAGTTAGGTTCTGTAGCATCACCATCGATGTCTTTCTGGTATTGTACCAGCTTTTCCCATTGTCCTTGCGCTGCATACTTAGCTTGCATAGACCAAGCAGAAGCATTGTGCATTCTATATCTAGGTCCTGCATCGTCTAATACTTTTTGCAGGTCAGCATCACTTGCATTCGCGATAGACTCCCAATTGGTATAACCTGCATCCTTCAAGATGCTTTCTATCTTAGGTCCCACCCCTTCCATTATTTGCAAGTTGGTATTTTTGAAATGCCCACCCATTCCTGTCTGTCCAGAAGAAGATACTGGTTTAGGAGTATTCGTTGGGGCAGGTTTGTTACTTGAGACCAACTGATTTATTTCAGGCTTATCATTTCTTGGAGGTGCAGGAGGAGGAGGTGGAGGAGCTGCAAAAGACACCTTATCATCTTCCTTTACCTTGGACGCTTGACAAGCGGCTAGATCTCTTTCCGTCTGGGCCAGTTTTTCCTGCAAGTCTGCAATTGCTTTATTAGAGATATTGGCGTCTGCTGCCTCAAGTGAATTTTCTTGAAGCTTTACTTTCTCTAATTCCCATTCTTTTTGAGCAGCTAACAATTTGTCTCGCTGAGCTTCTATATTACTTTTCTCCTTTTCCAGCATTCTATACTTTGACAGCGCACCATTATACTTGTTATTGCTATCCGTCAATGAGTTCTTGGCAGAGATTAAACTATTGTTGGTACGGTCATAATCATTCTTGATTATTTTCACATCGTTTTCGAGTTGCACATTGGCATCCACAAGTTTCTTATTCTCTCCAGTGAGAGAGGCTATTTGTGATTGATACTTTTTAGCCTTAGATCTTCCAAATAACCAGCCCAATAGCCACATTAAAAGTCCCATTAGGAGCCACCATAAGGGCCATGATTCACAACTAATTAAAAATATTACACTTAGTAACTGCATGATTCTTACTATTTTACTTTACAAATATGTCTCATTTATTTAATCGTGATTTCCACACGTCTATTTTCTTGTCTCCCTTCTTCGGTACCATTAGAAGCGATACTATCTGCCTCCCCTCTACCACTCGTAACGATCTGACTCCTGGAGACACCTTGACCTTTCAGGATATCCCTAATTTTCTTTGCTCTTCTTTCAGACAATCTACGGTTTGCCCCAGGCTCCCCTATGTTGTCCGTATATCCTACGATATAGGCCTTGATACTACTATCTGACTTCAGTCTGTCTGCTACATTGGTCAGGTAATTCGATACCGCCGTACTTTCAATTCTATCTGTAGAATTAAATGGAAAAAGAATCTTCGCATCATCCGAATCAGAGATTTCTATAGTCATCGCTTTTTCGTCTCTTGAGGCTACCCAATTATACGCCAAACTCTCAAAGCCATTAGTCCTCACCCCATCTCTCTCATCAACAAGTTTTCCCTTAGCTATATATTTCAAATCAGGATTATCCGCCTTGAGCAATTCACCAATTTCTGTAGCTCTGGCAACTCCTAGATTTTCATGGTCCGTATCGTTTGTCTCCGCTTCAAAGTACTCTCCATTTATCTCTAACACATTGTCAGATGTCATCCCAGCAAGCATATTTGTCTTAAGCTCATCCCAAGATGCACCTCTATTCACTTCTTCATTATCCCAAGAAAATAACAATGGCCCCGCTGAGGTGGCTACTGCGGCTACCTCCGTGTTACATTGTGCACAGTGTTCTGCACAGTAAGCTGAAAAGTACTTATGACCAAAAAATAATGCTAAAGCAGTTATAATGAGTATTATTATTTGTCTTAAAACCATATCCCTAATGTCTTGTAAAATACTATGTTAGTAGTTCAAGGTAACAAAAAATGTTAAATTATAATATGTGTTATCCTGAAAATCATCTCTTTCTAGCCGATCTACAAGGATTTCCAAACATTATGAATACTCTAGTGCTAAAAAAAGCCATTTTGACGATTGATTCATTTATTTCAGTAGTCGTTCTCAAGGAATTACAGCAGACTCAGGTCCTCATTTTTTAGATTTTGGGGCTATCCACTATCGAGATTTCGGCGATGCCTACATCTAGATGTGGTCGTGCTATCCGTTCCTTCCGCGAAAATGCGGAACCACTTCTATCACTTAGCTCTACGCGCCTCCGGCTTGTCGTGCTTAGTCGCCTGTGGCGAGTCGCGACAGTTTGTTGCGTGTCTGTCTATATATGTTTACATGCCTAGAAGGAAGATGATAAAAACGAGCAAAATTTACCTTTAAGATTTTGCATACATATGGATCATAATTTAAAAATGGTAAGCATACCATTCAATTTCTGACAAGTGTATCGAGAATCTCTCCATTGAACTGCATGATCTAAAAAAACATATCAGGGCAAACAATGCATCGGCCAAAACAATTTTCATCAAAAGGATAATCTATAATCGGGATATTCAGAAGTTAGAAAAGAATCCCCGGCGGGGGTGACCTTATTAAAGCCCAGGGTTGCAACCCAGGGAAAACGCATCAATTTTGGAGTATTTTCTCTAAGTACTTATTGTCCATAGCGCATTTTCTTGATCGGCGCCTTATGCTAGTTTTAGGATCTTCAAAAGATTTTAATCTATTCAATGCCATTTTTCGAATGA
>CAKZVJ010000177.1 GCA_937923345.1 uncultured Saprospiraceae bacterium | reverse complement strand
TCCAAATCCAACAGACGGCACATTATATGTTAAGTTTAAGAATAAATATAATACGGTAAATATACAATTGTTTGATGTATTGGGAAGAAATATCGATTCTTGGAATTTTACAGAATATACTGAAAGTGTAAAATTAGACCTAACATATCATAAAGGAATTTACTTGCTAGTTTTTGAATCAGACTTAGGAGTACTTGCTACTGAAAAAATAATTGTGGACTAAATAATATCTTTCGTATTCGGAGTGCTTGAAGGCACTCCGAATTTTAATATAACATATGAAATTTTCAATTTTTTTTTGTATTTCAATTTTTTTTTATAATTCTGTTTATACTCAAAAACAGGACTACAATTGGATGATTGGTGGCGCTTGTGAAACTTTCAATGATGATTTTACACTTAAGGTGATAAATTTTAACAAAAGTTTTATAAGATCAAATCCAATTGATAAAACTTTTTTTAATTTAGGTATGATGAATGTCGGTATTTCTGATGAGGAAGGCAATTTACTTTTTTATTCTAATGGAAATGATATAGTCAACTGGCAACATGAGGTTATGGATAATGGGGCAGATTTATTAGGTGATGAAAATTGTTTTGCGCGTCTTATACCTCAGGCCTTATTAGCGTTACCTTATCCTGGTGATTTAGATAAGTATATATTGTTTTATCTCATAGGAGAATTTAATGTAGGTGTAACTAATATATTCTATAGTGTGATAGATATGTCATTAAACAATGGAGAAGGCAAGGTTGTGGTGAAAGATGAAGTACTTATAAATGATGTGTTGGCCCATGGGTCTATAACAGCGGTTAAAAGTGCCAATGGCAGAGATTGGTGGCTTCTTATGTTTAAAGCAGATTCACAAAATTATTACAGAGTCCCAATTAATTCTGATGGTATTGGGGATATTGAGTTATTGTCGAGTAGTATTGAAGTGCGGCTAGGCTTTAGTTCGGCGAACTATTCTCCGGATGGTAGTAAATTTGGCATCATTTCTAATCTATCTATGATCACTGGAGGCGAATTTTACTTATGCGATGTGAACCGTTGTGATGGCTTGTTGGAAAACTGCCAAACTTTCACCTTTGGCCCCCAACCAAGCAGCCCTGTTGGGATTGCTTTTTCGCCTGACTCCCGATTTTTGTACACTGCAATTAGGGATAGTCTGTACCAATATGATTTGCAAGTTCCAATTTTTTTAGACTCTAAAACTTTTATTTCTAGTTCGAATGGAATTGATGAGAATGGAGACGAATTTTTGTCTACTGTATTTTTGATGCAGGAAGCACCAAATGGCAAAATATATGTAGCAAGCAGTATAGATAATCAATATTTGCATGTCATCCATAATCCAAATGAAAAAGGTCAAGATTGCAATTTTGAGTTACGTGGACTAGACCTGTCTTCTAGTCTAAATTTTAGTTTGCCCAATAATCCCAATTTTAGACTTGGTCCAATTGATGGTTCAATTTGTGATACATTGGGTATTGACAATAATCCAGTAGCCAAGTTCAACTTTGAGGAAACCAATACAGTAGACTATGCGTTTAGAGATTTGTCTTATTTCGAGCCTAGAGAATGGTTTTGGGATTTCGGAGATGGAACAGGTTCTAGTGAGCAAAATCCTAGCCATCAATTTTTAGATTTCGGTGACTATCAGGTATGCTTGACAGTTTCAAATGAGAACTCAAGTGATACGTATTGTGAAGATATATGCGTCCATCCCAATGCGAATTTTATTGCTTATTTAGAAGCAAGAAATAATATATTAGATTGCAATAATGGGACGAATATCCTAGCTCTAAATGCGACCATCGACGGTGTTCCTGCGGAAGAATTTGAACATCTAAGGATAGAATGGGAAGGTCCAAATGGCTTGAGCGCAGTAGATGAAACACAAATTCAAATAAGTGAAGGAGGCAACTATGTACTCTCCATAATGGATACGCTGATAGGTTGTGAATCAATTGACTCCATATTCATCCACGAAAATTTTTATCCGCCTACGTTCACATATAGTTTGAGTGCACCTACTCTTTCCTGTGGGGCAACATTAGATATTATTTTAGGAGTAGATTCTTTTTCTTTTTCAACGGTCTGGCGAGATGAACAGTTTGGTATTCTATCTGGCACGGCAACTACTTTACAAGTGCATGAAGCTGGACAGTATTCTGCAACAGTCATAAACGCTGAGACAGGCTGCGGTACCACCGCATTCATCCAAGTGGAGAACGAAGAAATCACCGCTGCTTGGACTGCAGAAGAAATGGGAGCAATATTTTCATTCAACCCTACTCTGACAAATACGGTAGATCATTCATGGGATTTTGGAGATGGTTTTACTTCAGTTGAAATGAATCCTGTACATACTTATGCATCAGGAGGCACCTATGAGGTAACCCATATCGTGCGCAATGCCTGTGGGGCGGATACACTTGTACAGCCTGTAGAGGTTGTTATTACGAGCAGTTATTCGATAGAGAAGATTGGGTTAGAAGTATATCCAAATCCTGCAAGCGATGTTCTGAATATACACTCAAAAGAAAGAGAAATAGCATCGCTGAGCCTTTATTCTAGTGTAGGGCAAAAAGTAATTGACGAAAATCCTCAAACAAGACTAGCGAAATTTTCGGTTGATGGTTTTACTCCTAGGGTGTATTGGTTACATGTTGTCTTGCTAGATGGGAGTGAATATTGGACAAAGATTGTAGTGGTAGAGTAGTTTTTATGGTAAGAAAGCTAGTAGAAATGGATTAACAATTGCAACTATTTTGTATAAATGTTTGTATATAGAGACAATAATGCATATATTGTATGCAAATAGAAACATTATGAAGTCAAGAAAGGCGGTCTTACTACCAAAAGAAATAAGAATGCTTTCAGATTTAGGTGAAAATTTGAAGCTAGCGAGAAGAAGGAGAAGGTTGACTGCGAAACAATTGTCCGAAAGGGCAAATATAAGTAGATCAACCTTGTGGCACGTAGAGAAAGGAAGTGAACACATCAGTATTGGGACTTATTTAAAGGTACTATCTATACTTGGTCTGTCGCAGGATATGAACGGCATTGCTAAAGATGATTTGCTCGGAAGAAAGTTACAAGATGCGGAGCTAATTACCAAAAAACGGTTCAAGAAGTAAATTTGAAAAAGTCCCAATGAATGCGTTAAAGAAATTGAACCTTTTAGTATTAAACCAGCCAAAGTAATGTTGAATTTGATCGGTTTGAAAATTAAAAAGGCAGAAGGTTCAGAATCTGGAGATTTATATATCTTATTAGAAGATGGTACAGAAATAAATGTTCCAGATGCGGAGTATGAAAGTTGGCATATTAATACCATTCGTCAAGAGAGAATAAAAAATACATGGGTAATTGGAGGGTTAGGAGCGACTTAATTTTTCACATTAAATGAAAAATAATCCTTGTTCAATTCTAAGGAAGATTGCCTTAAGAAAAATAATCCCTAACAAAAAAAATCGGACAAGTGCTGTGCAGTAGTGCCGACCGATAGGAAGGCAGACCTGAAGGCTTGCCCGACTTTTTCAGGCGGGGAAACGGAAGGGCCGAGCGAAGAGCGAGCTACGGAACATAACGACGGTGATAACCGATGGCCCCGAATCAATTGTCAATTAGGAATTAAGGCTGTTCAGAAAAAAATCAAACCACTTTTTCTGTTGAGTAAATATCACAATGAGCTTTCCGAGCGTGTGCGAAACCACCAGAACTTGTCCCGACGCTCGGGAGTTCACCATAAGCATCTCTCATTTGTACAAGACACCATAGAAAACTTTGGTGACTTGTACAAGTGAGCTTTGACTTTGGATTACTTTGGTGGTTTCGCCAGCGCTAGCTTAGCTTATGTTATAATAATCGTGAA
>CAKZVJ010000176.1 GCA_937923345.1 uncultured Saprospiraceae bacterium | reverse complement strand
CACACAAGCTTTTTAGGTCCGCATCTTACTCCTACGCACGAGATACTGCTGGAGTACAGGTCTGAATCCTTTGTTGATGTCCGTCTCGACGTAGTCGATCTTGTATTGTAGGCATTTCAGGCGAAGCTTTTCCTTCATCTTCATAACTTGCTCCGTGTAGTATTCTTTAACTTGGTTGGATTGTAGACGGACTTCTTCACCAGACTCCATGTCGATAAATATATAAGGGCGGTTTTCAAATTTGAAGTCGACCTCTAGCTCCTTGTCCATAGTATGGAATAATACCACCTCATGTTTGTTATATTTAAGATGCTGTAAGGCAGAGAATATTTCATCCATATTACCCTGATCAAACATATCGCTAAATATCATTACGAGTGATCTACGATGGATGCTGTCCGCTATTTGATGCAAGGCAGTAGCAGTTGATGTCTTCTTATTATTCTCGGGATTATCAATCAGTTTTTGGAGCATACTCATCAAGAGACGATAGTGTACAGTACTTGATTTGCACTTAGTATGAGTCTGTACTTCATCATCAAATATGGAGAGCCCAAAGGCGTCCCGCTGCTTCTTGAGCATGTTCATCAATGCTGCGCCCGCTAGAGAGGAAAATAAGAGCTTGTTAATTTTCTTTTTACCATCAAATTTTGGCTCTGGAAAGTACATAGAAGACGAGGCATCGATAACTATCTGACAGCGTAAATTGGTCTCCTCCTCAAATCGCTTAATGTACATTCGGTCCGTTCGCGCATATACCTTCCAGTCCATATTTTTGGTAGACTCGCCAGGATTGTATACTCGGTGTTCGGCAAACTCAACAGAGAAGCCATGAAAAGGACTCTTGTGAAGTCCTATGATGAAACCTTCGACCACTTGCTTTGCCAATAGTTCCAAATTTCCTAGATCCCTAACCTCAATGTTGTCTAATAAATTCATAATAATTGATATATACTACTTAAACGAGTAAAACGGGTGGCTGTTGCACTCCATAAAAAAAGCCTCTACCACTGGAAAGTGATAGAGGCTGTAATTTATCCTAATAGGATGAAATCATCCTATAAATGTGCATTTATTTTATCAGCTAAAGCTTGCTTAGAAGTCACTCCAACGTGCTTATCTACTAATTCTCCATTCTTGAGAATCAATATAGTAGGGATACTTCTAACCCCGTATTTCATTGGGATATCCTTATTGCTATCGACATTCATTTTGCCAACAGTAACTTTACCTTCAAAATCAGTAGCCAATTCTTCGATAACTGGTCCAATCATTTTGCAAGGTCCGCACCATTCTGCCCAAAAGTCAACAACTGCTAAGCCTTCTTTGTCTAAAGCAACTTCTTGGAAGTTTGCATCTGTGAATTCAAACGCCATATTATTTCTATTTTTTTTGTTAAAATATTGTACGCTAGCTAAAACACCAACCTAGCTAAAAAGGTTGTGTATATTTTTACTATACGCTTATCTAATCTAAACGAAGTAACAAAAAAGGAAAGTAAAAAAACGTTATCAAATTATTAAAGTTTGAATAATAGCATTTAATTCGCTGACATTCATTGGTTTGTAGTATTTCAGAAATATATCCTCTGTCTTGTTCACTAAGAAGATGGCAGGCAAGGAACCATCCCAATTTTCATCTAGCAAGGTATTCCAATTATCAGTCTTGATTTTGAGTTGGTAGGTTTCAAAGGCGATATTTTCTGCCCGAACGGTTAGATTCACTTTTTTGGCGGTTTCCCCGCTATTTAGCGTGATGACTTGCATTCTGTCTGGGCCTACTTTAGTGGATATTTCCTTGAGGTTTTCGATATTGCTCAGGCAGGCTTTGCATGCAGTGTGCCAAAAAGCATACACATAGAGTTTATCGGTAGAGGCAGATAGCATGTTTTGGAGATCGGTCATATTGATGGACTCCACTTGCTTACCGATAGCGTTCTGTAGTTTTTTCTTATCCGCCTCACTGAGCTCGGTGCTCGGCAATGCTTCTGCATGTGGGATAGCCGATAAATCTGGCTGTGAGCTAGCCTCGCCACCACCACAGCTGCTCAAAAGGATAAAGAAAAAGAATCCTAAAAATAAACAGCCCTTTTTACAGAACCCACTTAAAGATTGATAATGAATGATTTTCATACTGATGTTAAACATTTGTCTTTTTGGTTGTAGATTTATGCCCAATTGAATGACTAAGGTAATGAATTTGAATAGAACAAAAGTCAAAATTTTCTTTATCTGTTTTGCTGTTTTCACTGCCCTGTTAAGATGGTCGGTAGCCAATAAGCCAGACTGGGTAGAAAGTCTCTATAGTAAAGGCATCTTTCCAGTAGTCAGATGGATCTTTGATCACACCTTGCACTATTCGTATTTTCCGATGATTTTCATTTTTCTTTTCTTTGGAATTCTTTATCTCTTGCACATTATCGTTCGCCCATTTAAGAAATCTCCAGATACTATTAGAAAACGCTTGCAGACATTTACTTTCTCACTCACTGCGTTTCTTGCGATCTTGTATTGCTCCTTCATGTGGCTCTGGGGATTCAATTATTTACGCATACCCGTAGAGGACACCTTAGGGTTTAGCCCACAGCCCATACCCGTAGTAGACCTGAAGGCCAAGCTGGTTGAGCGACTTCCAGAACTGATGGCCGCCAGAGATGCGATACCAGGAGTTAGCGAGCTAGCTATCGATACCAGTTATATGCCTTCAGATTTAGAAGCGCAAATCCGTTCCAATGTCCAATCCGTTTTGACCCACTACGATTATCCCGCAAGCACAGATGTACAAGGTAGGTTTCTGCCCAAGGGTACTTTATTGCGCATCAAGACCTCGGGCGTTTACTTTCCTTTTGTGGGGGAGAGCAATATTGATGCGGGTCTACATCCGCTGCAGTATTCAGAAACATTGGCCCACGAGTTTAGCCATGGCTATGGTTTTGGGGACGAGGGCACTTGTAGTTTTATTGCTTATCTCGCTTTGAAGGACTCCTCAGATCCCTTTATCCGATATAGCCTATTGTTAGATTATTGGAGGACCTTAGCGCGCAATTACCTGCGGCATTACAACGAAGATTACCAAGCTTTTCGGAAGACTTTACCGCAGGGATTGGTTGCGGACCTGAATGCCATCGCAGAGAATCGCCAGTTGTATCCTTCCATTTTTCCCAATGCCCGAAACGTCATTTACGATTCCTACCTAAAAGCACAAGGGATAGAAGAAGGCCTGCAAAATTATAATCGCGTGATCATGCTGGTCGAAGGTTTTGAAGCGCAGCAGTAGTATTGCTCTCCTTAATTTTTTGGGCGTGCCCCTGGGTATTTCTATCCCGACACCAAATTTTCGCTACAAACACCCAGGGTCGCGCTATCCATGACTCCGCATCCACTTCGGTCCTGCGCCAGCCCCGCTACCAACCGCGCAATTGGCTTGGACGGCTGCAGAAAAATGCAGCCTCATTCCTATCGCTCACGCGGGCTTATAATTAATTTAAAGTAGGGATGTTAAGAAGTAAGAGAAGAACCCCGGCAGAGCTTGCCCCGATTTTTTTCGGATAGGCATCAGGTTCGAAGAAAAAATATATATAAATATATCATATTCAACAAAAAAGCGATATGTAAAGTGTACATTGTTGGTCTCTAAAATCA
>CAKZVJ010000175.1 GCA_937923345.1 uncultured Saprospiraceae bacterium | reverse complement strand
TCATCTCCTGACCCTTTGATGATGTATTGTTTACCAAAGTCTTTGGCCAGTTTCAAGGCACGCAGCGCTTCCAACTTATTACCCACTGCAAATATTTGTGGTAAATTTTGCACTTCATTCCAAGCATGCAAAGACAAATCCAATTGCTCTTTATGGCCATGGTTTTCATACCACTTGCCATCGATATAGGTTTGCTTAATCAGCGCTTGGCAGCCCATCAGTGATCCTGGGTACGCCTGTGTAGAACTCCCCTTTCTGAAAGACATATGATGCGCCGTCTGTGGCATGAGAATAAATTTATTTTCTCGCTCCTTAGCCAAACTCACTAGCGTCGCTGTCCCGCGAGAGATGCCATCCATCTGATGGGTAGACACTGCGCCAAATCCCAGCTTCAATAATCCCTCTGCCGACTTACCCGCATAGCTTACATGCTCTGCCGCGTTGACCTCTGGCTTGAGCGCCTGGTTCCATCCGTAAGGACCATCCTTTTTAGAGAGCATTTGTTGAGGTGCACGCCAATCACGGCGACTACTCTTCACCTCTGGCATCCCGTAGTCACTATATATATCCACAAACGAAGGATAGATATATTGTCCGTTCATATCGAGCTGCACAGCCGCATTCGCCGAGCCCTTGCTACCACTTACGTTTACGATTTTACCATCCTTGATTTCGATAGATCCATTTTGTAGCATCGACCCATCCGCCTTCACGATGGTCGCGTTATAGAGCAGATAATGTCCATTGCGGGCGTCCTTCACCCCATTAAGCGGAAAGTACTCTTGTGCCGATAGTAGGATACTGCAGCAAAGCAGACACCATACTAGTCCATTTCTTATATTCATATTTTTCGTATTGTTCGATGCTAAAATAAGGGATAATATTGTGTTTTTTAGTTTTTGAGATTTATTATCCAACACACCTGTCGCTTATATCAGATTATGAGTTTGATAGTATTGATTATTTGGGCGCTTGTATCTGGTGATCCGCTTGTATTCACCGCACTAGTCTCCTATTCAGGGAGTGCCTAGCGATGTATTCGCTCATTCGCTCATCCACCACTTGACACCCCTTCATGAGTCGTCTAGCACAGCTCATATCACTTCTCCCCAGAGCGCAAAAGGAAAATGACTTGTCTCAAAAATGTTTATTGCTAGCCTAGTTTGCTCAATGAATATATCATACTTAGGCAGAATCAAGGGTTAAATTAGCGGGATATGGTCATCCTGAGTTGCGACCAATACCACATCCATTGTATCAAACCTCGCGCTACCATAAATATAAGGAGCGCAGCCCATAGCCCGTGATTAGAAAATTGATCCCTCAATAGAAAATACACCACCATATAAATAACTACTGCCATCAGCATCGTCTGCCGCATGGCTCTTGATGCAGTCAACCCAATATAAATACCATCCCAGATATAACAGGGAGTACTCATGACAGGAAATAGCACCATCCAAAAAAGATAAGGCCTACTCGCCGCTATCAGATCCGCCTTATCCGTAAAGATGTGCAAAAACTGCTCTCCGAAAAATAAATAGGAGGCACTAAACAAAACAGCCAAAACCATCCCCCATACAAAAGAAAGTCTAATCGCCTGCTTCAATCTTGAGGGATCTTTGGCACCATGATACTTGCCTACCAAACTCTCACTCGCATAGGCAAAGCCATCCACTCCATAAGACATCCAATTGAGAAATTGGAGTAAAATCACATTTACTGCTAAGATCATCTCTCCTCCCGATGAAGATTGGGAATAGAAAAATCCAAATGCGAAGGTTAGACAGAAAGTGCGAATAAATATATCGCGATTAATCAATAAGTACTTTGAAAGCGCCTTGATCTCGACAGTTGCTTTTTGACTATAATACTGTAAGCAGTCTCGATATTTTTTCCAAAACAAAAAGAGCCCTAATAGTAAGCCTACATACTGCGCTATGACTGTTCCCCAGGCCACTCCCGCTACCCCTAAACCATATTGCCTTACCAGCACATAACTCAACAAAATATTCACAGCATTAATGGCAACAGTCAATATCAATGGGTAAATGGCATTTTGCATTCCAAAGAACCAACCCATCATAGCGAAAAGTCCCAATGTAGCAGGAGCCGCCCAAATACGAATGCCATAATATTCTTCTACAAGTCCAAGCTGCCCTGGAGAGATATTCATCAAATAAAAACTCAAGTCTCCGATTGGCTTTTGCAGAACGATAACAATCAATGCCAAAACCATCGCCACTAGAAAAGCGCGACTCATAGTGAGCATGATTTCTGAGCTATCCTTCATTCCAAATGCTTGTGCAGTGATGCCCGTAGTACCCATGCGCAGAAAACCGAAGTTCCAGTAGACGAAATTGAAAATCATCGCGCCTACTCCAACTGCACCTAAGTGCATTTCAGATAAACGTCCCATCAATGCCGTATCCACCGTACTCAACAAGGGCACAGAAATATTGCTAATGATATTGGGTATCGCCAAGCGAAGGATTTCTTTGTTCATTAAGCACAAAGATAGGGAGAATATAAAGAGTGGGGATAAAGACTATAGCAATGGATGCAACTATTTCGATTGTGGTTTATGCCCAAATATAGGTGGACTGTACCCTTATTTACCATCGAAAATCCTAAATGGAAACTAAATATTCATTTGTAATCTCAATAAATTATCCCTAAAAATAAAAGGTATCTTAATTCTACTATACAACAAACGGATAGTCAGTATTCATTACTCCATGCATTTAGGTTTTTACTTTTATGGATAATAAGGTTAAGAATACGTACTTAAAAATGCCACTCGTCTCTAAAGCTGTAGTTTTTCTTTCTATGAATCAACATAAGGGTAAGTCCTAGTCCAAATTGCGCCCCACCTGAAACAAGAACACCCTCTCTAAAATCGTTGGCACCCACATCATAAGAATTAGCCAAAGTAACCAAGCCAGTCAAAACAAGTGCTGCACCTATCCCCCAAAAAGTACTCTTATTATCATGTTGCTTTTTATTCCTATAAGCAGTGAGATCCAGCAGCTCCGCCTTGGGTAAGGTGTATAATAAATTATTCTCCGCCATATCCACCTGCAAATCGGTCAAAAAGTCTAAATCTTTGTTGTACAAATTAATCGCGTTTAGCCTTACTTGAATGCTGTCCGAATACACCCTGGTAATCATCCCTTTTACTGTAGTATTACAACACTGAGTATTGATATCACCAAAGTAAAATTCATAGTATGTCTCTGGACTGAAAGTCTTAGTAGTAGTACCATTTTTAATGGTCAATGATTGGGCTTGGCAAAATAGTGGAACACAAAATAGAATGGCAAACAGTAGTCTCAACATCTTCGTTTTTTGTGCAAAAATATACTTTTTTAGGAATTGAACTAATGTCCATCTCCTTTTGCACCATACTTAATCTAAATTCTCAATTCCCCAAACAAAAGTGATAGAAGTAGTGACAAATAGACACCCTCGTCGGCGTCAGCGAAGGAAGACAGCAGCGGGAGCCCCTACAAATCATTTTCTTACGCATTCTGCTTAATAGCCGTTAATTTCTTACATTTATGTTTAGAAGAAAAATGACCTTATAGTGAAATTTGAAGATCTACTACAAGACTTTGGTAGCGACTTTGTCAACAACCAACACTTTATCCTCAATGCGCTGCTTGCGGCTCTGTTGGCATACCTATTAGGTAGATTTTATATACGTTATGGCACAACCATCACGAACCGCAAGAAGTTTGCTTCAATATTCATGCTGCTTGCATTGTCGACCATGCTGATCATCTTTATCGTGAAAAGTAGTATTGCACTTTCCCTCGGCCTAGTCGGAGCCTTATCCATCGTTAGATTTAGAGCTGCAATTAAAGAACCTGAAGAACTGGTGTATTTATTTTTTGTCATTGGCATAGGCCTAGGTATGGGTGCCAATCAACCTACCATCACGATTCTTGCCTTTGTGCTTATCATATCGCTATTGACGATACGTACATTTATAGAGAAGAAGACTTTGCTTACTCCTCCTGAAAATATGGTACTCAACATCTCCACACCAAGTCTAGATGTGCACAAAATAAATGAGGTACTCTCCAAGTATTTTTCCATAGTCGAGCTTAAGCGACTGGACCAAAACAAGGGCACTTTGTTTTTATCTTATGTAGTAGAGACGGACGCTATGGATAAAATCGTAAACGCTAAAGACGAGCTCATAGCGCAATCTCCTGACCTTGACTTCTCTTTTGTGGAACAAAGAAACCTTGCTCAATAAATGCGTAGTTTATGCATGCTGATATTATCGCTTTATGTAGTATGTCAATGTTGTGGACAGGCTCGTATAGAAAGCGAATATAAAATTAGTGTGCCCAATGAACAGCAAGAATCTTTATGGTCATTTTTACAATCTATATTTGTGAATAATGCAAAAGGAATTCTTCCCAAAAACACAAGCACTGAAATTGCAACCGAAGTTTTTTACGATACTTATTTTGATGATGCGCAGGAGACCTTACTCGGCTATCAAGCCGGGGCTAGGTATCGGGAGCGATATGTACAGGATAGTTTAATCAAAACCCTCTTGCAATTAAAGGTACCGACATTAGATGAGTTAGGTATAGCCCGAAAAGAACATAAATTTTCGCCTGAAAATAAATTTGACATAAACGACAGAACGGGTTTGCATCCATTCCTAAAACATGTAAAACAAAAAGATGTAAATGATGTAGACTTAATTCTAGGACAGTTTGGAACAAGCTCGAGAAAGATGCAAGAGTCCATCAAACTTAAGCAGGTCCGTAGACGAATATACATTTCTGATCCAGAAGGCGCACTAATGACTTTTACTTTGGATGAGGTATCCGCATTTCATTTTCCGTATACTCAATTTGTAGAATTGGAATTAGAACTTAATGAAGTGCGATACACAGATGCAGATTTCGAAGGGCAGTCAGAGCTAGAGAAAATAAACGCAAAAGCGAAGGATGTCATCTTTGCCCAATTCCAAAATATCAAACAAGACCAAACACCTAAATACAATAAAATGCACGCTGCCTTATGTACACAGCCAAGTGCATGGATTTACAATAATCTAATGTATCTTTTACTTGGCTGTATCAGTATGTGCGCTATTACCATTTTGATCAAAAACGAATCTCGTCTTGCAAATACATAAAGCAAAAAATACAAATAAGAAGAGTCCTTCGTTTTGGTGGATTGTAGGGGCAGCTGTTTTGCTGTTCTTCTTGTACTTCCTATTGGTAGATAGATCAAATGGCGTCAAACATTGCGATATGGAAAATCGTACGGCCGATCTAAAAAACTTCGTCACCAAGGGAGTTTCTTTTTCTAGAGGGAATACACAGTCAGATCACAAGGCACATTCGGGCAAGTACAGCGCCAAGCTAGATAGCAAAAATATCTATGGTCCTGGTTACACCTTTGAGCACGTCTACAGTGGAGATGTCTACGAAGCCAGTATTTGGATGAATAATGATAACGGATTTGGGACACTTGCATTTTCTGGTTCTTGGGACTATTATGCACAGCAAAAAGAGATAAGCAAAACAGAAAATGATTGGCACCTACTCAAAAAAAGAATCACCATACCTCCAGGGGTGTATGATGAAAAGTTAACTGTATTTCCCTATACCAACAAAGAAAGCAAAGCCATCTACTTTGATGACCTGCGTGTAGAAAAAATATCCGCAGGTCGTGCGGCTAGTGTACCTTCGCTCACAGATGATGTAAATAAAAAATTAGACATCCAAGTCGACAAAAGTGCACTTGAAAAACTAAAAGCTAAAAGAGTAGAAGCCTATAGCAAAGGTAGCTTGATTAGTGGAAAAGATGATCTGGTTCCTGCCAAAATAAATATAGGTGATCAATCTATTGAAGTAGAGATACGACTCAAGGGAGATTTGCTGGACCACCTTATGGGACGCAAATGGTCATTCAGGATTCATACAGATGCCGGGCATGCATGGAATGGCATGAAAGTTTTCTCTGTGCACAACAGTAAATCTAGAGACCACTTATCAGAATGGGTTTTCCATCAGATGCTTTCCAAGGAAGATGTACTGACTACCAGATATGACTATATAGAAGTGGCACTCAATGGAGAGTCTTTAGGCATTTATGCATATGAAGAGCATTTTCTAAAACAACTCCTGCAATATCAAAATAGAAGCGAAGGCCCTATCCTAAAAATAAGCGAAGATGCGCACTGGAGATATGCCCCTCGACCATTTGGTAACAAACTTGCACATTATGAGAGTGCACAGATAGAACCTTTTGATAAGGAAGCTATAAAAAAAAGCAATACCTATGCTGCTGCCTTTGAAAAAGGGCAAGAGTTACTTCATGGTTTTATGCATGGAGATCTACAAGTAGAAGATGTATTTGACACCGATCGTCTAGCCAAGTATCTTGCTATCCAAGATATCTGCAATGCATGGCATAGCTTTAATTATACCAATATGCGATTTTACTTCAATCCTCAATCTGGCAAATTAGAACCTATCGGCTTTGATGGATTCACACCAGATGGACTCAAGTACAATAAAGATTTATTCATAACTGGTTCTCAGATCAATTCACTGAGCACATTAAATATCACAGCACACAAGTTTGTACAGCAGTTTCATAAAAAGTTATTTACCAACTTTGGCTTTTCAAAAAAGTACATCAAACAACTGAATAGAATATCTAGTACGGAATATCTTGATGCTTTCATAAAAGAAACAGAACCAGAACTGCGAGCTAGAGAACAATTTATCCGCAAGGGATACGTAAATTATAAATTTAATTGGGAGACCTTTTTTGACAATGCGAAGGAAGTACATGAAGTCCTCGCTCCTTTGGAAGATCTTTCTATAAAAGCATATAGAGATAACGCAAACGTAGTATTGCGTTCTTATCATTTATTACCGCTAGAAGTAATTGGGTTTGGAAACAAAGAAATAACTACTAAACTGAAAAAGAATGTTATTCTTGAATCTTATGACAAGACAAAACCCATCCTTGAGAAAAGAGTACCCAACCCAAGTCGAGACAAACGTGTTTTTGTAAAAACATTAGGAACAGAACGTATTCTTTCCTTTCCAATCTTCAAGTGGAAGGCACCTAGTGCAGAACAGGTAAGGACAACAAAAATGAATCAAAGTGTGAACTTTCCTTTCATTATAAATTCGCCTGATGCCTACGTCATTCCACCAGGACAACATATTCTTAGAAAATCTTTAGTAATTAAAGACAAACAGCTGGTCATCCAAGCAGGAGCTGAAATAGATTTGCAAAGTGGGGCGAGTATTATTTCTTCGCATTCCATACAAGCACTTGGCAACATAGACAAGCCTATTGTGATACGCTCTAGCAATACCAGCGGCCAAGGTCTTGTTCTACTAGATGGCCAAACAATGTCCAATTTTCAATCCTGTACTTTCGACAATCTGCAAGCCACCAAACAGTTTAGTTTGCATACTGATGGTGGTGTAAATATATTCAATAGTGAAGTCACATTTGATCGTTGTGTGTTCAGTAATGCAAAATCCAAAGACGCAGTACACTTTGACAATAGTACCTACAAAATGTATGACTGCATTTTTCAGCAAGCGAGTGGAGACGGACTAGACGCTAACTATAGCAATGGTATAATAGAAAATATACACTTGAAAAACATCGGAAAGGATGCTATAGAAGTTAGTGGCGGCTTTATGCGTTTGACTGGAGCAAAGTGCAACAAGGCATCGGGTAGTGTATTCAATGCAAATCTGCACGCCACGCTACAACTGAACAACCTAGAATTAGACAATAGCAAAGAAGGTATAAAAAGCACTGACTTATCAGAAGTAAGGACTAGAAATGTAAGCATGAAAGACATTGAAACAGGATTACTGGCCTTCCGAAAAAATGATGAAATGGGCGGGGGGATTATTCATGCGTTTGGACTCAAAGAAGAAAATGTAAGTAAACGTAATGTTCAAGATATTCACTCTACAATATTTCTTGATAAGCAAAATCTGCCAAGTCAATGAGACACGAGAAAAAATATCGCATTGAGCATTCTACGGCAAGTGAGGTAAAACAGGTATTACTCTCCCACCCTGCTAGTTTTAGTACTGCTTATCCAGATCGACATATCAACAGTATTTATTTTGATTCGGCGGAGCTTACTTCTTTTCAACAAAATCAGAATGGGATTAGTCAGCGTACCAAATATAGAATCCGTTGGTATGGAGAATCGCTTACCCAAGTCATTGCGCCTCAACTGGAGATTAAAATCCGGGACAACGAATTTGGTACTAAAGAACTCACTCCACTTCCAGACTTTGACTTAAATGATATACAGCAACTAGAAATCATCGCTAAAAAACACATCCCGCTAGAACTGATGCCAAAGGTCATTACCCGTTATCAGCGCGCCTACTACATTAGCCACAATCAAATCTTGCGAGCAACCGTGGATACTGCTGTCACCTATCATGGTTTTGGACAGTATCAGTATAAAACAATTCCACATTTAGATCCTGCTATTATTCTTGAACTCAAATGTGCTAAAGAGGAAGTGGCCTTTTTATCTGATGTTTGTCAACACATCCCCTATCGTGTACAAAAAAATAGCAAGTATGTGAACGGGATTTTTATGACGAAGCTGTAGGGCCCCTGTGGGAATTATAAATTATAAATGGTGAATTATAAACGTAATTTTGTGTGAAGCCAAATCCCCTGCGGGAATTATAAATTAGGGATGTTCAGAAGAAAGAGAAGAACCCCGGCAGAGCTTGCCCCGATTTTTTTTCGGGGGGTGATAATACTATAGCCCAGGGTGGCAACCCTGGGAATTAACGAGGCAAGAACCAATTTGGCGTGATTTTCTTTTAAAAATCATGACAAATTGAGTCAAGGAATCACCCCGTTTTTAAAGCAATAGTATTAAAA
>CAKZVJ010000174.1 GCA_937923345.1 uncultured Saprospiraceae bacterium | reverse complement strand
GAATTGTTACTTTCTTTTCCGATCATCCAAAAGCGGTAGGTGTAGGGGGGAAGGTAATCCCTCGATATGAAATAGAGGAGCCAGAATGGATGAACACGTATCTAGATGGTTTTGTGGCGAAGATGGACAAGGGAGATACACTGTCAAAATTCAAATCCAATGAGTATCCAGTAGGCTGTAATATGACTTATACAAAGGATATTTTGATGAAGGTAGGCGGCTTCAATAATAAGCTAAAGTGGAGAGCAGATGATAAGTATATTGGCATTCAAGTGCGAGAACACAGCGACGAGGTCTACTATCATCCAGGGCTAGCAGTAGAGCATAGCATAGATGCCTACCGAACCTCAGATGAAAATTTCAAGAAATTTTGTTTAAAGTTTGGCAACGAAGAGTCCATACGAGTTCGTGATATTGGAGCCATTGCTTTTATATCAAAGACAATTGAGTTCTTGTTTAAACTTTTGGGCAGTGCGATTTTGTTTGCTCTTTTTACAATAAAAGGCGAATATGTAAAAGGAAAGTATACCTTGATGTATCGATGGTGGGCAACAATAGGTTTTTTTAGGAAGTAATATTAAAGCTGTCCCACGTAACTTTAACTTGGGAGTCAAAAATACAGTGATATCATCTTCATATTGCTTGTTCGACACATATAATTGATTTCTTGAATCATTCCCTCTTTGACGTCCTGGCTACAATTGGTGTAGTTCAAAGTGAAAAGGCATATCAAAAATCAATTCTGAGCAACCGGATATTGTGTTTTTAGACTACCAGCTGCAGGGTGGAAATGGATTCGACATCTTAGATGCCATCGAAAAACCCGCTTTCAAGGTGATTTTTATTACTGGGTATTCTGAATACGCTATTAAGGCCTTCAAGTGTGCGGCCTTAGACTATATTCTTAAACCAATCAACATTTCGGAATTGGTCGATGCCGTACATAGGTACAAGCCCATATCTCTGGTATGATCAGAAGTAAGAGAAGAACCCCGGCAGAGCTTGCCCCGATTTTTTTCGGGGGGTGATAATACTATAGCCCAGGGTGGCAACCCTGGGTTATTAGCGAGGCAAGAACCAATTTGGCGTGATTTTCTTTAAAAATCATGACAAATTGAGTCAAAGAATCACCCTGTTTTTAGAGCAATAGTATTAAAAATGGTGTGATCATTTTGAGGTCTTAAGATGTAGAATGTTTTATCTCAACGAAATATGATATTTCTGAATATCCCTATCTCTGGATTACAGCAAGAACTACGACTTTCTCAAAGACAAAATGGCTACTCCTGAGCAGCCCTTGGATAAAATTGTGGTCCAATACAACCACGAACACCAAGTTATAAATCTCAAGGAAGTTTTGTTCATACAAGCTATAAGTTCCGTTGTCAAACTACACTTGGCGGAGGGCGCCTCCTTTCTTTCCTCGCAGTCGCTAAAATTTTATGAAGAAATCTTACCCAAGGATAGCTTCCTCAAGACCCATAAGTCCTATATCATCAACACCTTAAAAGTCAAGAGCGTGAGCCAAGGTAGAGGGGGAGAGGTGATTTTGACCAGCGGCCATAAAGTACCCATAGCGACAATAAGAAAACCAATTTTCCTAAAATTCTTGAAATCCTAAGCCTAATTCTTGTTTAGATTTTATCCACTTGCATTTCTCAGGCCAGTAAAACCTAAGGAATGTCCTAAAAAAATGCTACCTTTGAGCTTCTAACCAAGGGTATAGGCTTCCAGAATATTCAAAGTATACAAACTATTTCTTTTTAGTTTTCTAATTCTTGTATCCAAAAAGGGCATTTCTTAATCAAAAATAAAGTATGGGTAAATCACAAGAATCGTTTAACAAGAAAGAAAAAGAAAAGAAAAGACTTAAGAAGCGTAAAGAAAAGCGGGAAAGACGCGAACAGCGCAAAATCGAAAAAGAAGAAACCGGGCCAAAGTCATTCGAAGACATGATTATGTATGTTGACGAAAACGGAAACTTGACCAGCGAAAAGCCAGATCCTTTAAAAATGAAGGTGGACATCAAACTCGAAGACATCGTTATAGGCGCTGCCGTTAGGAGTGATGTAGAGATGGACCCTATCAGAACTGGTAGAGTGAAGTTCTTCAATGATGAAAAAGGATATGGATTCATCACCGACTTAGAGACGAAAGAGAGTGTATTCGTACACATCAACAATATCGCTGAACCTATCAAAGAAAATGACAAGGTGCAGTTTGAGGTAGAAATGGGGCCAAAAGGACCTAATGCCGTAAGAGTAAAGATGGCGCCTAAAGCACCACCCAAGCCAAAGGTTGTAAAAGAAGATCCTGCAGCTAAAGAAGTAGTAGCCAAGCCGGAACCGGAAGCTAAGGCAGAAAGTAAAGAAGA
This sequence comes from uncultured Saprospiraceae bacterium, assembly GCA_937923345.1. Lineage (GTDB taxonomy): Bacteria > Bacteroidota > Bacteroidia > Chitinophagales > Saprospiraceae > JALZVN01. Next base: position 11,128 of record CAKZVJ010000174.1, on the reverse strand, counting down.
AGCTCCGCCAAAGAGTTAATACTATAGCATAAAATGCTTCAACCCATACACATAAAAAAGTGTTCAGAAATTTTTCTGAACACTTTTTTTAAGTATTGATATCACTGAGGCTGAGCTAATCGAGCTTCATATCCAAGTCATAGTCATCCTCCATCAAGTGAAGCAATTCATTGACCTCTTCCATCTTGATATTCGTTTTCATACTTAGCATGACGATCTCTTCAGGCTCTCTCACCAAGACAAATAAATTCTTAATCGTATCATCATCGTTTCCACCTCGGATCATCACATTTACCATCGTGTCCTCTTCCTTGACCATGATCAGATCCTCAAAAGAGTCATCCCGCAATTGAGAAAACAAGCCACTGATTTTTGCATTTTTCACATCGCTATTTTCTGAGGTGACGAGCAGCTTCAGTTTGTTAACCTTCTTGAGTAGGTTCAAACTCTCTTTTTCCTCTGGAGTATCTACGCTCCACTTGGCCACTTCTGCACCCATCCCGATGAGCCAACCAGGGATAGTCATTTTTACATTTTTGTCGAGCCCTTTAAACTCCTTGTAAAATGTATTTATAGTTTTAGTCTGTGCAAAAGAAGCGGTTGGAGCTAGCATCACCCCCCAAAGTAGAAGCAGTAAAGTAGTAGTTTTCATTTTGATTTTTTTAAAGTTGATAATGGAGTCTCCTCCGCGAAGCATTAGATGTCCAAACTTTAACATAGTTGGATTGCCTGATTTCACGGAGGAGACTCATACTTTATTAGTTTCCGGATCCCACTTTTTCGAGATGTTCAGCACCTGAGATGTCGATATTGTTCGCCAACTTTGAGATTTTGTCCAGATCGATATCCCCTACAAAACTGAGCATCACAAATTCATCGAGCGCACCAACTAGCAAGAGTAGTTCGCTGATCTTATCTGCATCTTCCTTCACCCAGATATTGACATTTTGGTCCTTATCGCGCACGGTGACCAGTACCTCATACTCCTTGGTATTGATGGTTTTCATCGCCTCCTTATATCGTACTAGCGAGTTGACATCCGTTTTGAGCACGCGCAGCCCTTTGATATCCTTAATGGTTTCCATGACGGCCTTCGCTTCCGGGTCGTTGTCTACTTCATTCAGATCCAACTTAGAGATCAGGCTAAACATTTTAGGACTTATGTACACGACCGTAAAATCTTCGTTGTCTATGTACTGCTGAAAGTACTTTTCTATTGCATCCGATTGTGCCTGCACATTCAGCGAAAAGGCGGTGATAAAAAGAATAATTATATATTTCATTTTTACTTTTTTTTAAAAATTGTTGTACTAATATTATTTTAATATTGATATGGTCTTAGTTCTGGATAAACCCTTGATTGCTTGTTGCTTGCCATCGTCTATTTTATTGGAGACTAGGGCCAATGCAGCCTTCAGTTCTAGGTATGCTTTTAGCTTTTCTGATTCTTCATCGTATATAGCGATCCTTTCAGAGTCGGCCATTTCACCTCCACTATTACCCATGTTGTCATAGACAAAGTAGGTCGCCCCCATAAGCACCAAAACCGCTGCCGCTACTTTCAATATACGTTCCAGGGAGATGACCTTTGCTGTTGTAGGGACTGCCTTGTGTTGGATTCGTTCCATCACGGCAGCTTCAATACTGTCTAGGTGTACTTCCTCTTTCGCTTCTTGAAAATATGAAAACAATGGTTTGTATTGAGTCAAGGATGGATGCACGTCTGCACTAGAAAAATAAGTCTTGAGTGTAGATTCCTCCTGCAGGTCGGTCTCTCCAGCCCAATATTTTTCTATCAAGTCCTTTATATTATTATACTCCATAGCTATCGGTTTTTAAAAATTCTTTTTTGATATAGTTTCTAGCTCTATAAATATTCACTTTCACTTGATCGATACTGATTTCCAGTATGTCTGCGATCTCCTGATATTTCATTTCTTCGATGTCTCTCAGTTGTATGCACATCCGCTGTATTTTGGGCAGCTGCGCCATGATCCCATGGATTTTGCTGACCGTATCATTCGATTGCGTTATCGTCTCCGGAGTGTGCGTTTTGTTGACCACGTCATATCCTTCTGGGATACCCTGCGTCTTCGCATGCTTAGAGCGCAATTTATCGATCGATAAGTTGCGCGTCATCTTCATGACCCACGCTGGTTTGTTTTCGATCTTCGCTGCCTCTATTCTTTTATTCCACACCTTTATCATGACCTCTTGCACCACATCTTCAGCCACCATAGCGCTCCCCACTATGCTGAGCGAAAGCCGATACAGCCTCTGCTTCATCGACATAAAATCATTTGTAAATTCTTCTATAGTCATTCGATAATAGGACGTTTTGATTAAATTAATTGTTACAGGCATATGTACCCGGCTCATAGATTTTGCTAGATACATCACCAATCTAGGCCAATATAGCAGTTTACAAGGGCATTTTGCTGTTTTTCTGGGTTCAAAGACATAGTTTAAACCCATTTTTAGAGCACCAAGCTTCCAGATAAGAATAGGTCAAATTGATATGTTTTTAAGTTTGGTTTGGGCGGTCCACTGGCCAACACCGCCATGCCTCCCACCGTGGCCAGGCTATCTCGGACTTCGCGTTCGCTGCGGTACTGGGCTGCTGAAGATAGCAGCCCAGCACATCCCGACTAGCGTCGGTATTCCTGCCTATCCTTACCGCAAGAGGTTTATATGGAATAAACAGTCTTTACTCTAGAATTGTAGAGCGCTTGTATCAATTTAATATTCTATCCAAAGCTAAGTGCGCACAGAAGGTTATCGATGCACAGTTTCATTTGATATTCCGTAGGATAAAACTCAATTGGTCACGATTTTCAAAAAAGAGAGATCGCACCAAATTATATCTTGGTTATTATGCTGCCTAGGGCTGACACTATAGATTACAAATGTGTCACTCCCGTTGGTCGAGGTTTATCTACAAAGAAAAAAATATAAAAAAGTAACGTTCGTCGAGCGGCTTTGCCCCGCCTAGAATAGTCGGGCAAGCCTCGATGCCATACGCTTGTCTAACTTAGATTGCTTGTTACAGATTGAGTTGCTTAATATTAATGGACACCGGTTTTTGTTTATACAATAATATGACACGTGTATAGCATCGAGGCTGAAAGCCTCGACGAACGATTTTAAAAGCATCGCATAATTAGTGCAGCAGCACTAATTATGCGAAGCATATCTTATGAAATTGTTCTTCTAGTTTTTCAACTTAACATTAGGACAAATCCGTTTTTACAAATCAAAAAAATCTTTAGTAAAGAGTATTGCAGTAGTTACCTTTTTGTGCAGCCTGTGGGCGCTCGCTTGTATAATTTTAATATTCATTTTCCCGTTCGTCGAGCGGCTGTGCCCCGCCTAGAAATAGTCGGGCAAGCCTCGATGCCATACGCTTGTCTAACTTAGCTTGCTTGTTATAGATTGAGTTGCTTAATATTAATGGACACCGGTTTTTGTTTATACAATAATATGACACGTGTATAGCATCGAGGCTGAAAGCCTTGCGTTAGGACACAAATATTAGAAACATTCATAATGTATTATATTTGAGCTAATTAAGATATATATTATGCAGAAGAAAACAGAGACTAGTTGCTTTGGTGATAAGCGATTAGAAAAAAAAGGGCTGCCTAGAGCAAAGACTAATAGATCAAAGAAGTAGTATTATACATAGGTTTAGCACTGATCAAGGTTGTGAAAAATCCTATTATCGTTTTCTGGACAATCCTAAAGTTACAGAGCAAGAGATATCCCGATTAATGTATAATGATTGCACTAACGACATAGTAGGTAGACGCCTTGTTGTTCTTGGTGACACGAGTAATATTATACTGCATAACAAGAAAAATCGCATTAAAGATGAAACTGGTTTAGTAAGAATTGCGGGAAGGAGTAATGATTCATTTAAGGGATTACTATTACATACAAATCTAGTTTATGATCGTGATAGCCAAGAAGTACTTGGTAATAGCCATACAGCTTTTATAGAAAGAAAACCAAACTCAAGATTAAGTAAGGGTGAGAAACAAAAACGTAGCTTTGAGTTTATTGAACAAAAAGAAAGCTATAAATGGATAGAAGGCTTTACAGCGTCAAAAGAGTTGCTAAATGAAGCATTGCACGTAACAGTAGTAGGCGATAGAGAAGCGGACATTATAGAATTATTAGACCGAGTACCTGATGAAAAAACAGATATAGTAATACGAAGTCAACATAATAGAAATGTAATAGACAAAAATGGACAAAAAAGAAAACTTACTGAATTACTATCTTGCTGTAAGTCAATGGGTAATATGACTATATTAGTAACAGGAAATAAAAGAAAAAAGAGGAATGCTAAGCTAGAGATTAGATGTACCAAAATAAAAATAACATGGCCTCATAGTAAGAGAATAAAAGAGAAAATACATAATGAGGGCGTGCCTGTTTACGTAGTAGAAGTTCGAGAAAAAAAGCATAAAGGATATAAAAATGAACCGCCTTTAGTTTGGCGACTATTAACAACAATTTCGATAGAATCATTAGAGCAGGCAAAAGAGGTTGTTGAAATATATAAGCTTAGGTGGAGAGTAGAAGAATTTTTTAAGTTATTAAAAAGTGATTGTTACGATATTGAAAACACCGAGCTAACAAAGGGTAAAAGTATTAGAAAGTTAATTTTAAATGTGATGAAAGCAAGTGTAAAAATTCAACAATTAAAAGCAGCAAGAGATGGATCAACTGGTGCAAAACTGAGTAGAGTGTTTAGCGAAGAGGAAATAAAATATTTGCATCTCTTAAATCCAAAACTAGAAGGCAAAACATTAAAACAACAAAACCCTTTCTCTAAGCCAAATTTGGCTTATGGCTCTTGGATAATAGCAAGGCTCGGAGGATGGAAAGAATTTTATAACAAGAGACGACCACCAGGCACAAAAACATTTGCTGCTGGCTTAGAAAAATTTGAAATTATTGTTGAAGGAATTAAAATTGGAAAACTTGTGTCCTAACGCAAGGCTGAAAGCCTCGACGAACGATTTTGAAAGCATCGTATAATTAGTGCTGCTGCACTAATTATGCGATGCATATCTTATGAAATTGTTCTTCTAGTTTTTCAATTTAACATTAGGACAAATCTTTTAATCAATTGCTTAAGAAGTAGTCCTTCAGTTGTCCTATTATATGATAAAAATAAAGTGATAGTTCCAATCACTAAATTATTTCGAAAGTAGAGTGCTGAAAAGTCTACTCCGATGCATCGGAGCACGATTCCAACGAAGCGATGGGTGAAACCCATCGAAATTAAACACAAAAGCCTAAGTGCTGAAAGTACGCCATACAAGTATGGTCTTGAGTCAGATATATTATCATAATATTTGTGTATTAAAATGTAAGTGGGTTTACATTCGATTTCATTCCATTACCTAGCTTAGTTACACTATATTTTGCTTAGCCCAATACCTCTTCTTTTTTTCGACAAGGGATAGTAGCGAGCACGGAGGTGCGCAGGAGTAGTATGAATCCTAGGCTGTGGGAGCTCCGCGAGGGACGAGAGGAGATCTCACAGCCTATTGGCTGAATCTGCTCCTGAGTAGCGTAGTAAAGCGAAAAGCCCGGTCTCGCTTTTTCAGCGAGATGGCGCCTAATCAACATAAAATAACAAGGTGCTTACGAAAATAAGCGTACTGATTGTCAGGTCAAAAGGAAGTACTTAGACGGATGAGAGTAGCAAAAAGGTGACATATCGATAGATCTTAATGAATGCTATTGGCTGAATTTGACACAATTTCGGCCTATTTAGACTTTTTATCTTCAAAAGACTTGCATGTGTTTGATGCATTCAGTTATAATTGTGTAAGTATTATAGTCCAATTCAAATATGTAATCCATTCATATCGTTTAAATTATATATGCTATATCGCGGCGCAGACAAAATTGTATACTTTGTGAGGCAGCGTTTTCGTTAAATAATTTTGTAAACATTTGAAGTATTAGAATAAACGGCTATATTTGTGGCACACGGTAATCTTGCCAAAAGAACCTACACGAATAAGCTTGTTGTAAAAAACTTATAATTATGAGTAACATCAAAAAATCAACAGACTCAGCAAATTTGTGTTCCATGAGTTTTCTTAAAGTGTTGAAATCCAGAATCAAAAAATCAGACCGAACATCTGTAAAAATGCACTCCGATTCTAGATTGAGAAGATTAGACGCTTTTAATACCAATTATCAAGCGATTACTAGCTAACAAACTTTAAGAAACAACTATCCAAACTAAAAACGGCACTATATGTATATGGTGCCGTTTTTATATTTTTGGGGGTAGATACATGACATTGAAAAAAATCGATAAACTTCTTGTTCAAAATTTCATAGGGCCATTTGTGGTGGCTTTTATGATTGCCTTATTTGTGTTGACGATGCAATACCTGTGGGTGCACATCGACGATATCATGGGTAGGGGCGTTGGTTTTTTTAGGCTCATAGAAATCGTAGGCTACTTATCGGTTTCCTTGTTCCCTATGGCATTGCCGCTAGGGGTCTTGATTTCCTCTGTCATGGTCATGGGAAATCTGTCTGAACGATACGAACTTACCAGCATGAAGTCCGCCGGTATTCCGCTGGTCAGGATTATGGCGCCTTTGGCCTTGATCTGTAGCTTCGTAGCCATTTTCTCTTTTTTATCTTCTAACTATATCATCCCATTCACGAACCTGCAATTCAAGTCTAGATTGCACGATGTCCGAAATCAAAAACCAACCTTGAATCTAAAGGAGGGTTTGTTTAACTACGATTTTAAGGGTTTTGTGATCTACATCGGGAAGAAGGATAAGAATGGGAGAGACCTGGAAGACATCATTATCTATGACGAGAATAACTCTACCTCACAAGGCCTGAGTGTAACGACCGCTTCGCGTGGAGAAATGTATACGGTACAGGATGGAAAATATTTCATCATGGATCTTTATGATGGTGCTCGAAATCAGGAAACCAACAAACGCTATGTGGGGAAAGATAAGAATTACCCTTTCGTGCGTACCAAGTTTAAGAAGCATCACATGGTGTTTGATCTATCACAGTTTGATAGCAAAGAGACAGATCAGGAGCTCTTCAAAAGTCATCAGTCGATGAAGAGTGTCTCCGAATTGTTGACCGCCATTGACTCATTGGACAATAAACTAGATGGTCGTTATCTGCAGCTGCATAAAAATCTGTATCGAAATTTCTATCAGGAGATGAGAAAGGATACCGTCAATTTTGGAGCGAAAGAAGTGAATAAAAAACCAAAGACCTATACTGGAGAAGTATCTAAGACGGGTACTCAAGCTCAAAAAGATACCGCGGCTGTAAAGAAGAGCATTGTTGAGATCCCGAAAGCACCTGTCACTGCCAAAACCAAAGCCGAGCTGGAAAAAGAGAAGGCGGTGAAGGCTAAAGAACTCGCGGATATCAAAAATAAGGTAAAGAAGTCTGTGAATAAATTGCAGATGAAGCAGGATATATCAAAGGAAATCAAGGAGTATCCCAATATGTCAGAGACCTTTAGACTCAAGGATCGGGCGCAAATCATAGCGAAGGCGAGAAACTCTGCAAGGAGTATACATAGTATGGCCAATTCTAGTTTTCGAACGCTTGATTCTGAAAAAGAAAAAAAGGTAAAGCATATCTATATAATGCACACCAAATTTACGAATGCGTTTATTTGTTTTCTGTTTTTATTTATAGGTGGTCCGATGGGCGCGATCATTAGAAAGGGTGGTTTTGGGATGCCCTTATTGATATCAATAGGTTTCTTTGTGAGTTTTATATTCTTGAACCTACTATTCGAAAAGCTGGCGGAATCCTTTGTGCTGCCTGCGGTGCTGGCGGCGTGGATGCCTATCTTTATTCTCGTTCCGGTAGCTGTTTTGTTGACCTATCAAGCGATGAGTGATAAGCAGATTGTCAGCTTTGCCTGGGTCGGAAACGCCTTTAATAGACTACGCAATAGATATAAATGGGCTAGTGTATTGTTTGGCGGCCAGTCTTAACGGTCTAATTACCGGATAAAAATAGTTTTGCGTATTTTTGCCAAAACTATACTTCACTCCTTGGCATTCAAGTCCAATAAAATATTTTATTTAGGCGCATTGGTTTTCATTATTGTGGCCGCCGTGGTTGTTTCCTTGACCGAGCATGGAGATAGTATCATGTGGTTTTCAAAAAATCGAAGCCTAGGCTTGAATTTTTTCTTTACTAACATTACGAAAGTAGGAGAGGAGTGGACCTACGTGCTGCTTTTGGGTATGCTGCTGTTTTACCGATTCAGATATGCGTTGATGGTCTTCGTACTGGCTATTCTTGTTCCCTTGATTTCTATGAGTTTAAAGAAATTTTTTGCCTCACCTAGGCCGAAGAAATTTTTTACAGACAATGATTTATTTGATAGTCTAGATATAATAGAAGGGGTCGTTTTGTATACAGGTCACAGCTCTTTTCCAAGTGGGCATACTATGTCTGCCTTTGCAGTATTGGGTTTTGCTTCATTTGCTTTTTCTAAGTATAGATGGAGTGCTGTTACTTTAATCTTCTTAGCTATTTCGGTCGCCCTATCTCGGGTATACATGATACAGCACTTCCTACTAGATGTTTGTGTAGGCGCTGCTATTGGCTGTGGGATAGCGCTATTTACCTCTTGGATTTCTATCAAGATACAGAGTCCTAAAGCGCTATGGTTAGAGAAAAATCTAATGAACCTGAAAAAGCAAGTCCCAAAGGTTTGATAATTAGTGACTTATGGGCCAATAGTGATATTTGGCATAAGGCTAATTTTAAGAAATATAAGACCTAATATATAACAGATTTTATCTATTTTTGAATCTTATGATACGTTCTTTTGGATATATCATATCAGAGTACCAGAAATCGAATTATGAGTTCTGTCAAGAGGCCAGCAGATTCCAATAGTATGTTTATTTGGAAGGTGTGTGTGCCAAGATTGAACTTAATTGTGAATTAAAAATTGCTTCAAGCAACTACCCGTAAGTATGAAATTATTTTCAATAAAAACCATGTATAAATACCTAGCCCTCGTTTTGTTTATGGCTTTTTCTAATAGCTATCTCATTGGGCAGATAGACTTTGAAATATTAAGTGGAGATGCGACTATTTGTGCTGGAGATAGCACACTGCTTAGCATTGATGCATCAGTGGATAGTGTGCAGTGGTCTCCTACTACAGGGGTGTCTATGCCCAATTCTTTATCCACATTTGTTTCTCCAACGCAGAACACGGTGTATTTTGCCACCTTGTTTTCAAATGGAATGACGACCAATGTACGCTTTGAAGTAGATGTTTTTTCGGCTCCAGATTTAGGAAATGATATTACCGTTTGTGGTATTTCGGTATTAAATTTTGATTTGTCAGATCTTCCCAATCCTACAGACTATACCTTGTCGAGTAATGGTGCTTTTAGTATGACAGAGACTAGTCCTAACGTTTTTTCTGTTTTGACAGACGTACCCAATCCTGGTACTTTTGACTTAATAGCTAGTAGCCCTTGTGGTCAGAACGATACCATCCAAGTGACGGTACTGAATGGATTGGGGGCTGTATTTACACTAAGCGGCGGAGCTGTGACGGTTTGTCCTGGGGATGAAGTGAATTTTTCTGTCGCTGTTCCCATAGGTAATCCTACTTTTGAATGGTTTGCTAACGGCACTTCGATTTCTACAAATAATTCTATTACAGATAACCCAACAGTGACTACCACCTATGTGGTAGCGGGGACTGTTGCTGGCTGTGCGGTACCTACTTTGGATAGTGTTACAGTCACGGTCAATAATCCGCCTTCAGTTTCCTTGCCAGAGCAAGTACTGGGTTGTGAAAATGATATCATAGTATTGGGAAATAATATTGCACAGGCCAATACGACCTACAATTGGATGCCAGATGATAATATTGTTGATCCATCTGTGGTTAACGCAGAATTGCTAGTAGTAGAAGACGGGACCTATATTTTGACTGCCTCGAATGGATGTACTGTTCAGGATACCATAGAGGTGACTTTGATTGATAACGATATTGATATTCCAGAAGACACTTTGTTTTTGTGTAAAGGAGATAGTATAGAGATAACCTGGACGACGAATCCACCAAATGATGATGTAGAATGGACAGACCTAGCGGGTGTGCCTTTATCAAATGTAGGAAATCCATTTATCGTCTCTCCTCAGGATGTGGTGACTTTTGTCGGAACCGTAAACAATAATGGATGTACCTTCAGTGATACGGTAACGATACAGGTAGATAGTTTGCCTGACTTTCCAGAACTGCAATTAATAGAGTTAGACATGATGCCTCCTATTTGTGAGGGGGATACAGTGCTACTGCAGGATGACCCTATCTTTGCGCCTAACCTATATCCTAATATCACTTTTCAGTGGTTTCCTGGGGACAGCACTAACCCACCACCATTACCTGGTCAGCTGGATGGATTCCTGACTCCCGATTCATTATTACAAGTTTTATTTTTAGGGACGATGTCTCAGCCATATAATCGTTTGAACATAAATGGCGCTTGTACAAGTATTTCTTCTATAGATGTAGAAGTTGTTCCAATTTTGGAAATAGATATAGTGCCTTTAGATGAAGTTTGTCCAGGAGAATCCTTTACTATTTTTGGAAATCCATTCAATCCAGATACTGGAGAACAGGTGGATCCTGATATGTTGGAAGAGTGGGAGTGGATGACCAGCTCAGGTACCATCGAGCCGATGGATGAGCCTGCGCCTTTGCTCACCGTTGGGCAGGAGGATGCAAATATTAATGTGTCTGCCATGTTTATGGGATGCCCCGCTATGGGGATGGCTACTGTGCCAGTCATAACACCGCCTTTGGTTGTACTCACTGCTGCCACGAATAGGTGTGTAGGCGATAATGTCTTCCTAAACAGTAATATCATCTCAGACACAAATGGGTATACATTTTTATGGACATCGACCTCTTCTACAGATGGATTGGCTGGCCAAGAGACTTTGCCCAATCCACAAGTAAATCCTATAGAAACAGCAACATATACGGTAACGATATCTCATCCTGAGTGTGATCCCCTTTTTCAAGAGGTGACGATAACTATATTTGATCAGGCGGATGC
>CAKZVJ010000173.1 GCA_937923345.1 uncultured Saprospiraceae bacterium | reverse complement strand
TGCTGGATCAAATTCTTTTGATGCTGGAATTCATACTCAAGAGTTTCCTCTTGCCGACATTAGTACTGGAGTTTATTTTTTAACTATGCGCAGTGGATCTCAAGAAATCAGTGCTTCGTTCTTTGTTAGCAATTAATTATTAATACTAATCTTTTAGTTCGTTTCAAAAACTCACAAAATAATAAAACAAATAATTTTTTTACCATCCGCAAGTCTTTTAGTGTAGGGATATTCAGAAAAAATGTAAGTCTTTGAGAAACATAATTTTGCTGGTGGTTCTCTATAATTAATTGCTTCGTTCTTCATGAAATTGCTATAAAAACAGGGTAATTCTTGCTTTCAAATTGTCACGATTTTTCAGATAAAAATCCCGCCAATTTGGATTTTACCCTATTCATTGCTTGGGGCTTACACTCCAAGCTATTAACATATCGCCTCTCTGAGGCGAGCCCCGCTTACTCCTGAATATGCCTAGGATTTAGCGACAAGCATAGGATTACTAAATCCTACCCATCCTAAAAATCTAAAAATCCTAGTCCAGACACTTAAGAAATTATTCACATCAATCTTGTTGCGCAAAAACTTTCTGCAACAAATCATTTGTTCTCAATGATTTATTCTCGCGAATTCCTGCTTCCTTCTTTTCTACTAGTCCAAACATACCCACTAAGGCTTGAGAGGTCACATGATCTGCTAAGTCAGGATTGACATCCTTCGTAAGAGGTAGTTTATTGTACTTCGTTACGATACTATTCCAGTAACTAGTAGCGTCCACTTTATCCATGGATTCTTTGATAACTGGACTAAAAGCGGCATACAGTTGGTCGTAGGTTGATTTTTCTAGAAATCGAGTGGCCGCATCATTTTCTCCTTTTAAAATGTTCAGCGCATCATTAAAAGTCATGCTTTTGATAGCGTTGATGAAAATCGGCTTAGCGCTTGCGGCAGCGTCTTCTGCTGCTCGATTTACTTTTTCGATCATGTTGGCTTCAACATCGCTAAAGCCTGGAATCACTTTTAGTTTATTCATGGTGTTTCTAGCCTCCGCGGGAAGTAATATTTTATAAGCAGATTTATAGTATCCATCTTTTACGGATAAGAAACTTACAGCATCCTCTACTCCGACGTTCAGCGCCTCTTTAAGGCCATTTCCGATCTCTTCTTTTGAAAGGGGATTAGTGCCAGAGTTGTTTTCAAGAGTCGTCTTTGCTTTATTCAATAGACCTTTAACACTTTGTGCTTGAACTGAAAACGCAAGTAATGCACTGAGTATGACGAGTAATCCAAATTTTTTCATGTCTATTGATTTATTAATGAGAATGTATAGAAAAACAACGATTCCGCATGACTATTTGTTTTTAGTCATCGTTGAAGTTTGTGCTGTTTGTTTAATGATTACATGTTTAAAGCGGAGTGTAATATAGCTTAAAAAAAGTCCGCTTAAGTCCTAATCTTTCCAATCTCCACCTCAAATCCGCTCTCCAAATCCATCATAGCATTGATGATTTTGACCTTGTCAAAGCCATGCAAATTATCAACCCGAATTGGTTTCGCTTGGATTCGTCCGCGGTCCAATAAACTAGCCCGCTGGGTTCCGGTTAAAAGATGCGACTCAGGAGTATACCAAATTCCATCCTTGTGTAAAACAATATTGCCGTAGTAGCTATCTGTTAGCAGCTGGTCCTTGACGATGATGATATCATCACAATTGCCTCTTTGCGCATATAGCTTTGCGAGCGCATCTCTTTGCTGATATTTATGTGCGTAGGAAATGTCATTGTCATACACAAGCTGTAAAGATCTAATCGGTTTAGCTCGATATTTCTGGAATTCTATTTTTTCTATCCGATTACTATAGAGCACTCTGCATTTCCATAGACCCTTATTGGGATGGCTAACGTGCTTCAAGAAATCTGTCAGGGGTAAGGAGTGAAAGCCGATACCAAGCGCCGCACAAGAGCGCCTCATTCTGGCCTCATGATACTTCAGATGGTAGTACTGACCACTTTCTAATCGAATAGATTCTAAGAGCTTAGGCTGCTTCATCTCCCGAATTACTTATTGGTAAGTAAATCTTGTCTATCAACTCTTGGTATTCTGCCTTTGCCTCACTAAAAGTAGTGATGCCACCACCGCTCTTAAAAACAAGTTGCCCATCTATATTCTCAATGAAACGAATCATGACCGCGCTCTGGAGCGAGTAGCCATCAAAAATGCCAAATACACCCGTATAAAATCCACGGTCATATTGTTCTGCCTCTTTTATGATTTCGACGGTCTTTTTCTTAGGCGCTCCGGTTACCGAGCCAGCAGGGAGCATTTCATATAATAAGCTTCCAATCTTATCCTCAAAGCCCGCTTGCAGTTCCCCAGCGATACGGCTACTCACCGTATACAATTCTGCATCATGGGTAACAATACGTTCTATCATTCTGAATTTCTCTAGACTTACTTTCTTACTGACGCGATTTAGATCATTACGAATGAGATCTACAATAGTATGATGCTCCGCTATTTCTTTAAAACTATCTTTTAACTTCTCGTACGCATCCGGGATAGAAGCATCTATTGTGCCTTTCATAGGATAAGAGTAGATCTTATTCTTTTGGATACAGACAAAGGTCTCTGGAGAGAAGACAACAAATTTATTCTTGAAAAATAACTTATACTTTGCATTACTGCGCATAAAGATGTCCTTAAGCGACAGGCTTGTTTCTATCGGTGTAGGGTAGGTGAGATTGATGAGGTAAGTGTTGCCATCGGCGATCCCTTTTTGAACTATATCAAAACCTGTTTTATACTTTTCATAGGATAGAGGAAACTTGCTAAACGTGAAAGAATCTGTAGAAGTATTCGACTCAGGATAGTTCTTTAGATTTTTTACATGAAACAAAACATCTTGCTCTTCGCACTTATCCAGGTACTCTACAAAACCTTTGCTGCCATCAAAATCAATCACAAAAAGAAAAGGCTTCTTTTCTTTGGCAAAGGAATCGATTGTGTTTTTTATGTTGTCTCTACCAGTAATCACCAAGAACGGGTTTAGTCAATAGCCAAAAGCATTTTCATAGTGTCTACTCCATCTGCATAGTCATACAAACTAGGCGTCTGTGTCTGCCCAAACGAAACGTTAGGAAGTGCTTTAATTTCTTCTCTCGTGACCACACATTGGATCTGTTCCTTAATCTCTATGAGGTGCTGCAGCAAAGCGTCTTTATCAGAATAGTATTCATAATGAAGGCTGGCTATTCGACTGGTTAAAGAAGTATCTTCTAACAGTATGATGCAGCCATTATTTACAATCTTGACATTGTTGAGAGCGGCAATAGCGTAGTTGTAATCAAAGTTGTTCTTATATTTTCCATGCAAGATAATCTTCTTGTGTTCATGAATAGTCTCCATGATTGGATTGAAGTCATAGCCTTCTGGTATGTAGATTTTACTGACATTTCTACAGCCTAAACCAAAGTAATTCAGAATATCGAGCGCTAATAAATCCAACTCCGTTTTCGTCTCCTTACCCGTCAAGACAGCAATAGAGTTTCTATTCTTCCTAATGATATTAGGATACTTGTCAAAGTAGGCATGAAAGTATCTTGCGCTATTGTTACTCCCCGTTGCAATGACTCCATCAAAATCAGCCAATTTATTCACGAGTTCTACCTGTGCTGAGCAACGCGCATCAAACTCGTCAAGCACTTTGAGGAGATATGGAAATAGGTAAGGATCTTTGTCAGAAAGTTTTATCACTGCGGTGTGCCCACAAAGAAAGATACACAGAAAATCATGGAACCCAACCAAAGGTATATTGCCAGCCATGATTAAGCCAACCCGTTTAGGTAGGATATTGTCATCTAATCTATAGTGTGCTGCAAAGTCTCGCAACTTCTGTTCTTCTAAAAAAGCAGTCGCGATAGCCTTGATGGATTGCTGTATGTTCTCTTTCGTAAACCATTGATTATTATGAAAGCTCCTATGAATGACCGCATCTCGATATTCATTAGCTTCAAGTAAACTTTTGCCCAACTTAGTCAGGGCAACAATTCTTTCTTCTAGCGTCATAGTTTATATCAATTCCTTTCTATACTGCACATAGTTTCTCCACTTCTCCAAACATTCCGAAAAGTCAGCGGGCAATTCTTGCTCAAAATAAATATCCTCTTTTGTCCTTGGATGTTCAAATCCTAAAGCATAAGCGTGCAAGGCTTGCCTAGGCATCACCTTGAATACATTCTGAACGAATTGCTTATATTTGGTAAACACGGTACCCTTCCGAATCTGGTTGCCCTCATATTTCTCATCACTAAACAAAGGGTGCCCAAGGTGCTTCATGTGTACCCTGATTTGGTGTGTACGCCCCGTTTCCAATTGGCACTCTACTAGACTTACATAGTACAAGTCTTCCAAAACCGTCCAGTGCGTGATGGCACGCTTGCCAATATTCTCTTCAGGAAAAACCATATTGACCAATCTATTAGCAGGGTTTCTGCCTATGTAGTTATCTACGGTACCGGTCTTTTCATCCAGTGCCCCCCATATAAGCGCCTTGTATTTTCTCTTTATCGTATGATCAAAGAATTGCTTTGAGAGACTCTCCATTGCTAAAGTAGACTTGGCCACTACGATTAGGCCAGAGGTATCCTTATCTATTCGATGTACCAAACCAGGACGATCATAGAATTCACCTTCTTTCACCGGAAGGTCCGTATCCCTGAGATAATGCACGAGACCATTTACTAAGGTCCCAGTATAGTTGCCCACCCCAGGATGCATGACCAGCCCCGCAGGCTTATTGATGATCAATACATCTTCATCTTCGAATATAATATCTAGCGGAATATCTTCAGGCTTTACTTTATCAAACTTATCATGCTTCTTAGGCATGCTAAACGAGATGACCTCATTAGGGCCAACCTTATAATTAGATTTGACTGTTTTATTGTCAACCAATACGGCGCCCTCCTTGATGGCATTCTGTATGCGGGTGCGAGAGACATTCGCCAGCTTACTTAGCAAAAATCTGTCGATCCTCAAAGGCTCCTGATTAGGGTCTACCTTTATCTCGACATCCTCCATTTCACGCTTGTCTTCTTCCACTATTTTTGGATTTTTTTCAAAACTAATTCTAGTAAATAGAATATCTTGCATTCTATAATTCACCACAAATATACTCATTCAAATGTCAAAAGTCAGATTCGGTTCATTTTGTGTCAAGGAAGAAAAGGATGCACGTACTACTAAGCCTCATGTATTGCCTATATATGCTACAAGTTCCTTTGATTTTGAAGATATCCAAGAAGGGATAGAAATCTTTGAAGGCAAGGCTAAAGGCCACGTTTATGGTCGATACGGCAATCCGACGGTCAATACTGTGGAGCAAAAATTGGCTAAACTAGAAGTATTTGGATCCGACGATAAAGCATCCGCTGTCATGTTTTCTTCTGGAATGTCGGCGATTTCCAGCCTTCTCCTCTCTTGTCTCAAGGCAGGCGATAAGGTCTTGACCCAAGGCAATATTTATGGCGGAACGACAGAGTTATTCACCAAGATATTCTCCAATTACAATATAGAAACCATTCTCACAGATCTTACAGACATCGAGCAAGTGGATGACCTCATCAAGCAAGACTCGGCGATCAAGATGATTTATTTTGAGACCCCTGCGAATCCTTCTCTTGCCTGTATCGACATTACCAAGATTGTAGAGGTAGCCAAGCGACACAGTATACAGACGGTAGCGGACAATACGTTTTGCACGCCCTATCTTCAGCAGCCTTTAAACATGGGCGTGGATTATGTGCTGCACAGTACCACCAAATACATGAATGGTCATGGCAACGGCATCGCCGGCGTTGTCATCAGCAAGGATATCGAGTTCATGCAAGAAAAAGTATGGACCAGTATGAAACTGCTGGGAACGAACTCCAACCCGTTCGACGCCTGGCTAGTCAACAATGGCCTGAAAACACTCGAACTGAGAATGGATAGACATTGTGGAAACGCAATGAAGGTCGCTACCTTTTTACAAGATCACAATGAGGTTGCTTTCGTGAATTACCCTGGATTAAAATCTCATCCTCACCATGACATCGCGCTAGGGCAAATGTCTCAGTTTGGAGGTATGTTAAGTTTCGAGTTAAAGGGAGGTATGGATGCTGGATTGCGATTTATGAACTCCTTGGAGATGTGTGCTCTAGCACCGACGCTTGGCGATGTGGATACTCTAGTATTGCACCCAGCTTCATCTTCACATATCAAAATTGACAAAGCCATCCGTGAAGCCAATGGCATTACCGATGGACTGATTCGGATGTCGATTGGCATCGAGAATGTAGAGGACATCATAGAAGACGCGAGTAGAGGACTGGGCTCTTAATATCCCTATAACAAGATGAAGATAATCACCTGGAACTGCAACATGGCCTTTCGGAAAAAATTCGAATCCATCATCAGCCTAGAGCCAGATGTTTTGGTCCTCCAAGAGTGCGAAGGGGAGGCCAAACTTGCCAAAGCTCTTGTGGACCTGCCCGTCAACCAAATCTATTGGTACGGGAATAATCCGCACAAAGGCACGGCTGTGATTTCTTTTCGAGATGCAGCGCTTACACCCAGACAAGATCATGACCCTGAGTACGAATTCATAGTTCCCTATACCCTGCGCAAGGATAGCAAAAACATCGACCTCTACAATATCTGGGCGATGCCGCACCAAACAGATCGTAAGAAGGACTATGTAGGCCAGATCTATGGAGCCTTACAATACTATGCTGAAAACTTTCAGAATGAATCTATCCTGATCGGGGACTTCAACAGCAACGCCATTTGGGACAATAAAAACAAAATCGGAAATCATATGGATATTGTTCGCATTCTTGCAGACCATGATATTCACAGCCTTTACCACCAAAAGCATAACATCGCACACGGTGCAGAACCAGACCCGACCTTGTTCCTGCTCAAGAATCGGGACAAGCCATACCACATGGACTACTGTTTTGCCAGCCAAAGTCTAATCACCAAGAAGACTAAGATTGATGTTGGAGTGTACAAAGATTGGATTAAGTGGAGTGACCATATGCCAGTGGTAGTCGATTATTTGGGGCCATCCCGTTCAGTATAGACGCAAAATTTTGCGTCTATACTGACGGGACCGCGTCGTCCGTTTCTACCTACCGTATAGATGCGATGAATCGCATCTATACGGTAGGTACCACTTCCACCGCTTGTCCTTGTAGGGCTTAGGCTTTCGCCACGCCGATGTTGCTGATGTGCGGTTTCGAATAGTATCAGACATTACATTCTAAATAATATTTTCCACACTACTATAACTTCTAGGAACTCAGATTTGTTAACGTCATAGTACCGCCTAAAACGATTATTATGAAAAAGATATTCCAGTATTTTGCTTTGTTACTACTTGTAGGCAGTAGTTTTTCTGCACTAGCGCAGTATAGAGCACCTAAGCCAGTTAATTACTCCGCCGTAGCCACAGAAGATATAGAAAGTATGCTCTCCCTGTTAGGAGGAGACAATAAACTCAATGAAAGGACGCTGCAAAAATTTGAAGAAAATTGGACTGATGGCTATATTCCTATGTTGCTAGATGTCATGTACGCTTCCAGAGGTCAAATCAATCTACGCCCCATCATCAAACTATTAGAAGATAAGACCGGGAAAAAATATGGGGCAGATGTATTTAGTTGGCTGGAATGGTTGTGGAATCAAGAAGAAAATATACTCCCGTATTACGGTGATTGGATGGCGACCATTCATAAATACACGGATACCAAATTTGAAAAATACTTTAAAGGACGAACCGATCAAAGCAGCATTAGATTGGATGAAGTCCGATGGGGTGGAGTAGTCCAGGACGGTATTCCTCCACTACGCCAACCCGAAATGTGGACTGCCGAAGAAGCGTCTTATCTCGAGGATGATAATGTGGTTTTTGGAGTGTCTATCAATGGAGATCATCGGGCCTATCCAAAGCGTATTTTGGCTTGGCATGAGATGTTTGTCGATGAGATTGGAGGGGAGTCTATATGCGGAGTATACTGTACACTCTGCGGGACGGTGATTGCCTACAACACAGAGTTTGAAGGTAAGAACTATAATCTCGGTACAAGCGGATTCCTTTACCGATCCAATAAACTGATGTATGATCAAGCTACGCAATCCCTTTGGAACACTATCGAAGGAAAGCCAGTCATTGGCCCCTTGGTAGATAAAGGAATAGAATTGTCAAGTCATTCTGTAGTGACTACGACCTGGGGAGAGTGGAAAAAACTGCACCCAGATACAAAAGTGCTTTCCTTATATACTGGGCATAAAAGAGACTATGGAGAAGGGGTAGCGTACAATTCCTATTTTTCTACAGATAGACTGATGTTTAACGTGCCAAAGACGGATATTAGACTTCCAAATAAAGCTGAAGTGTTGATCATCCGCGCAGAAGGATATCAAGAAGATCCCTTAGCGATAAGCGCTTCTTTTTTGAATGGTAAACGAGTATATCAAAATCAGATAGCGGGTCAAAAATTTGTTGTTATCACCGATAAATCTGGGGCCAATCGTGTTTTTGCTTCAGAGGATATCAAGTTTAAAAAGATAGTTGATGGAAAAGTCAAAGATAAAGATGATATACTATGGACGGTATCAGAAGAAGAATTGAGCTCTCCAGACGGCCGCGTTTTGAAAAGGCTACCTTACCATAGAATGTTTTGGTTTGCTTGGTATAATACCTATCCTGAGTCAAGATTGGTTCGATAAGATTAGAGCTGCTTTTGAAGATAAAAGTGTATTACATAAGCAATTTTACTTCTGACCTAGTTTAATTTTTATGAATGTATACATAAAGTAGTATTTTGGGCTTATTATAATGTCTTTATGAAATACGCTCCAATTCTTTTAATTGCCTTTTTTCTAATTTTCAATTGTACTGCCAATAGTTCGACCTATAATGAAAAGAACAATGTGCTTGTTGTAGAGGAGGACCTCCCCTCAAGATGGCAACTGCGTAGAAACTTTTACGATAAAGGCGAAATACTCATCGTCTATGATGCGGAAGATGAAGCTGTGCTTTCAACGTATCCCAGATTTTTAAAGGGGCTAGCTAAAGAATCTTTGGGCCGTAGAAATACAAACATCAACATCAAGTACAAACGCTCCACCGAGATAAGCGAAGAAGAAATTAAGAACAGTGTGCTATTTGTGGTTGGAACGCCGAATGCCAATCCTTTGATTGAGAGATTGTCTACCAAGTTGCCTATGAAGTTTACCGATACAGGTATTCGATTCAAGGATATTGATTTTAATGGTAAAGAAGAAGTATTGTCTTTTTCATATTTCCCCAATCCCGAAAATAACCAGCTCCCATTTCTGCGCATAACTGGTAACAGTGATACAGCCATCCTTCAATTTTTGAAGAACCAATACGCTAAGAAGCGTTTTCTCAATCAAAGTATGGACCTTGAAATATATCGCAAGGACGCAAAGATAGTCGTAGGGGGATTTGATAGACAATGGAATGTAGAAAAGGACGCTTACTTTGATTTTTCATATACCCCAAGGAATGTACAGTCCACAGAACACTTTGAATTAATCTCTCATGATGTACAAATTGAAAGTCCCTACTTCAAAGAGCTTACATTATTGATGGAAGCTTCCATTAAAAGAATGGAAACATTTTTTGACAATTCTCAGGCCCTTTCAAAGGTGGAAGTGCATCTATATAAGTCGGCAGAAGAAAAGGGACTCCTCTTAGGCAATACGCAGCAAGCGCATGTAGATTTCGATAATCGAACGAGCCATTTTATCTATAATGATAAATATGCGAACAACTTTCTACAAGCTGAAAATGTGCTGTTCCTCCGCGATCTTATAGGCGAGACCAATCTCACTTGGCTAGAGCAAGGTCTGTCCATATTCTTTACTAAGCACTGGCAAAGAGAAGGATATCAATACTGGGCTGCAAGATTAACGGAGTCTCAGAATGCCTTACCATTGGCACATTTCTTTGATATCGACATCATGGATTATGAATCTCCAATAATCAAAGATTGTATGTCAGCAGCATTGGTGTCCTTTTTAATAGAACAATGGGGCCAAGAAACATTTATCTCCAAGTATCCAAATTGGAATCCCTCTAATAGAGAATTAGAAAAAATGGAAATGGCCTGGCAAGCTTATTTACAAAAGTTAGTTCAGCAGTATCCCAAAAATGTACGTAAGCAAAAAGCTAGTCCTTATCTCAAGGGCTTTAATTTTGCGCATGAAGGCTATAGTATCTATAATGGCTACTTGTCTAACTTAGCCACCAAATCACTAGAAAAACAAGCGAGCATGGGCGCTAATGCGATTGCTATTGTGCCTTACACGGGTATGCGTGATCCTAAGAAGCCAGTACCATTGCGCATTTCGAGACATGCGGGTTCTGAAAACATACAAGGGATTATCCATTCTGCTTACGAAGCAAAGCAGTTGGGGATGTCCTCCATGTTGAAGCCTCAGATATGGCTCAGGGGTTCTTGGCCTGGTGATATCAAAATGGATACCCAAGCAGAGTGGGATACCTTTTTTGAATATTACCATCGTTGGATAAGGCACTTTGCATTGATCGCTGAGATTCATGAAATAGAAATGTTTTGCATCGGAGTAGAATTTTCTCATGCTACGCTCGCCCAAGAAGAAAAGTGGAGGGACATATTTAAAAGCATTCGTGGCTTGTATCAGGGTAAACTTACCTATGCCGCCAATTGGGGCTATGAGTTTGAGCAGGTTCAGTTTTGGGATGAACTGGACTTCATAGGCTTGAATTGTTATTACCCGCTGAGCAAAAGCGACAAACCAAGCAATAGGGATCTGAAAGAAAACTTCGATAGAATCAAAGACAAAATTAGGAAGGTAAGTGTGGAGCACAATAAACCGATTGTATTTACAGAGATTGGTTTCAGGAGTGAAGAAATGCCTTGGAAAAATCCACATGCGGAAGAAGATCGAGCATTTAGTGCAGAGGATCAAGCCCGTTGCTATGAAGTTATATTTGAAGGTATCCAAGATGAATCTTGGTGTAAAGGTATCTTATGGTGGAAGTTTCCCTCTTACTTAGACTATAGAGGCATAGAGAATAACTCCTTCACCCCTAACAATAAGAAGGCAGAGAAAATAGTCAGGAAATGGTTCGCTAAATAGGAATGTTCAGAAATATCATTTTTCGTTGAGATAAAACATTCTACATCTTAAGATCTCTAAATGATCACACCATTTTTAATTCTATTGCTATAAAAACGGGGTGATTCTTTGACTCAATTTGTCATGATTTTTAAAAGAAAATCACGCCAAATTGGTTCTTG
>CAKZVJ010000172.1 GCA_937923345.1 uncultured Saprospiraceae bacterium | reverse complement strand
ATATTCCCGCCTACTGACATCATCCTTGGTACTTGTACAGATGGTATTCAAAATGGTGCAGAGACAGGTGTAGATACGGGTGGCAATTGCTCTACGCCTACCCCATCTCCTTGTGATTTTGATTTAACGCTTACTGGAGATCCTGCCGCTGGTGGGACGTTCCAAGCACAGAATCAAATAACCTCTACCGCTACCGTGGATGCAAGTACAGACTACTTCGCAAGCTGCATCCTCTTGGAGAATGATTTTGAAGTAGTAGCAGGGGCTCAATTTTTAGCAGAGATAAACCCTTGTACCCCTTTTAGCGATGATGGGGAGTTGGAGCTGAAAGTGGTTTCGACCAGTACTCAGGGAGCGCGAAAGAATACCGTGATCGATGTAAATATTCCCGAGACAGGAGAATATACTTTACAGCTCTTGCAAGCAGATGGAAAAAATCTAATCCTGCCTACTCAGAACTTTGAGAAAGGGGTACATAGAATAACAGTAGAAACCGAGAATGACTTTACACCTATTACCATAGAAATGGTAAAGGAGTAAAACAACCGAAGAAATTTCAAATCAAAAAAGGCTTACCGAAAATTTTCGGTAAGCCTTTTTTGATTTGCTTAAACATGCAAATGTCTAAACTGACTGTATCACATCATACTTTGTGATAATATGCATACCACCTGCTTTATCTTCTGCAATCACCGCTGGGTTCTGTCTACTGATATATTTTCCCAGCTCATTGCATGGCAAGTCTTCTTTCACAGTTGGAAATGGATCTCCCATGATATCCTTTATCATACTTATTTCCACTAGATCTGGATTCTCAAATATGAAGTTAAGTACTATTCCTTCGGTGATGGATCCTACTATTTCTTCTCCCCTCTTTACTGGCAATTGTGAAATATCTTCTTTTTTCATTATTGCTATCACCTCACTGATAGTATCTGATTCTTTAGCAGCATAAAAGCCTTTGTTGGATTTCAAGCCTATCAAGTCTTTGACGCGCATTTCCGCTTCTAAAAATCCCCTTTCACGCATCCAATTATCATTGAATATCTTACCCACGTATCGACTACCATGATCGTGAATTATCACTACTACTATATCATCCTTTGTTAGCTTGTCTTTCATTTGAAGTAGGCCAGCAAAAGCAGATCCCGCAGAATAGCCCAGTAGAATGCCCTCTTCCTTGGCCAATCTTCTGGCCATGACCGCTCCATCTTTATCTGTCACCTTTTCGAAATGGTCGATCAGGTCAAAGTCTACATTCTTAGGTAATATATCCTCCCCTATGCCTTCAGTGATATAAGAGTAAATTTCTTTTTCATCAAACACACCCGTCTCATGATATTTCTTAAAAACAGAACCATAGGTATCAATACCCCACATCTTTATATCAGGGTTCTTTTCTTTGAGATATTTACCTGTACCAGAAATGGTTCCCCCGGTACCTACTCCTGCTATCACATGCGTCACTTTACCATCTGTTTGTTCCCAAATTTCAGGGCCGGTAGACTCGTAGTGTGCTGTTCTATTACTTAGATTATCATATTGATTGGCCCAAAAAGAGTTGGGGATTTCTTTGCTCAGTTTTTCAGCGATCGAATAATAAGATCGTGGATCATCGGGCATCACATTGGTAGGACAGACAATTACCTCTGAGCCCATGGCTCTGAGTAGATCTATCTTTTCTTTAGACTGCTTGTCTGAGGTCGTAAAAATAGACTTATATCCTTTGACACAAGCAGCAATGGCTAGACCCATTCCTGTGTTACCTGAGGTACATTCGATGATTGTCCCTCCTGGTTTGATACGCCCGTCCTTCTCGGCATCTTCTAACATCTTCAAAGCCATTCTATCCTTTATGGAGTGACCTGGATTTACAGTTTCTAACTTTACTAGTACCAAAGCAGGTATATCTTCAATAACCTTATTGATCTTGACAAGAGGGGTATCCCCAATGACTTCAAGAATATTTCTTTTATATTTCATTGATTTATATTTATCAAAGATTCGGAAATTAAATTTTAATCACTGGTTATCAATTAATTACATCCAATTTAACAGCGAATAAAATCTGACAATAACCGACTGTTATCTTGGCCGTGATGTACAGTTTTCTAAAAATTGTCGAACCCTCTAATTATAGTAGCTCAAACTAACAAAAAAGTTAGCATTTACCGCGCCTAATTGTTTAGCAACTTTGGGCGAAACGACGATAATAACCTTGTTAGGGTATTTTGAAGGTATCTTTGCAATTACTTTAGAATAGATTTTACGCCCCGTATCAGGGTTTGTTATTTCTATGACTGTATTTTTAGGAGCATCTCTATGCATCACATAAAAGCTTGAGTCTTCGGCAGCACCTTTGACCCAGTATGCCGCTCCCTTCTCTTGCTTTAGCTTTCTTGAATCTCCGCCTTTTTCTACAAATTCATTTCGCAGTGCCTCATTTTCTGCACTATAATATACCTTCTTGGCTTTGACTGGTTTTGAGTAGTGGTTTATCCCCACACTAGGTATCCAGCCGATATGTAGATACTGTCCCGTCTTGATTTGTTCTGCGGTGGTTCCATTTCTATCTAGCAATGTTTGCAGGTCAATTTTGAACTTACGTTTTGCTATGCCATAGGGCGTATCCTTCTTTTGTACCTTGTAAAACACTTGCTCCAGCACTTGATATTGGCCAGCTTGATTTAGATCCAAGATGATGTGTTTTTCATCCACCGGAACATTTATTTCTATGCCCACATACTCCTCTCCAACCACCAAGTCCGGATTAAATCGCTTGATGTCGTACAAAGCAGCATCGTAGAACTGACTTATACTATATAAGCTTTGCCCTTCCCCCAGCCTATGCTTCACGATTAAGGTTCCCGCAGGAGTCTTATCTAGCTCAACCATAGATTGCAAAAAGCTAGTTTGTTCAGCGTATTGAGAAAAAAGGAAACTTGTCGTAAAAAACAAACTTATAACAACACTTAGCATTACCTTTGGACTGTCCATAATAAGTATTTTATATTTTTGGTGTCCCTTCTAAAAACTAAAGATAGCAGAGCATATCACTTTGGACGATGTTTTGCAATGTTACAATTTCTTAGTGCTCAGTGTGGACACACAACTCGATTTAAAACAAAAATAGTAATTTATATATTATTATTATTACTTATATGAAAAGTATCGGTATAATACCCGCCAGATTTGCTTCCAGCCGTTTTCCAGGCAAACCCCTTGTAGACTTGCTAGGAAAAAGCATGATCCAAAGAGTCTATGAACAATGCCAAAAGAGTACGCTTTTGGATAAAGTTATTGTGGCGACAGACGACCAGCGTATTTTTGATCATGTATCAAGATTTGGTGGAGAGGTAATTATGACCAGCCCTCAGCATGCAACGGGCACAAGCAGATGCGCCGAAGTAGCTACGCAATTTGCCGATGCAGAAATCATTGTCAATATACAAGGAGATGAACCCACTATCAATCCTGAACAAATAGACGAACTAGTAGAGATTAGTAGTGATGGTATTGCTACCCAAGCAAAAAAAATTGAACATCACAAAAACTTGTTTGATCCAAACATTGTCAAAGTAGTATTTGACAACCGCCATAATGCGCTTTATTTTTCCCGACAAGCTATACCTCATCAAAGGGCCGTAGAAGAAAATCTATGGACTAGTAAACACACTTACTATAGACATATTGGTTTATATAGTTTCAATCGAAAAACCTTACTCAATCTAGACAACTTACCTACCAGCGCCTTAGAAAAAGCAGAGTCGTTGGAACAGTTGAGATGGTTGGATAACGGCATTAATATAAAAGTTGGTCTCACTGCTTATGAATCTCTAAGTATTGATGTTCCCGAAGATGCAGAAAAAGTAAGGCAATTTTTAGAATCACGAAACCCTTGATAGACTTATTTAAATATTGTCCACACTGTGGAGGGACTGTTGAAAAAAAAGCAATCCTTGACGATACCCAATTACGCCATGTATGTAATAGCTGTCAGGCGATACATTATCTCAACCCGAAGATCGTCACTGGAGTACTCCCAATAGCAGGAGACAAGGTACTTTTAGCCCGTCGAGCTATTGAACCACGTATGGGTTTTTGGAATGTCCCCGCTGGTTATATGGAAAATGGAGAAAAGGTAGAAGAAGGAGCGGAAAGAGAACTATGGGAAGAAGCTAATGCAAGGGTCAAAAATATTCGTCCTCATCTCATTTATTCTATAGCTGCTATCCATCAGGTATACATGCTTTTTCGTGGAGACTTGGTAGATGCGACCTTCTCCCCCGGCATAGAAAGTTCAGAAGTGAAATTATTCAATGAGTCTGAAATCCCATGGAACGAATTGGCTTTTACCAGCTCAGCAGTTTGTATCAAAAGGCATTTCGAAAATCAAAAAAACAATTCAGACAAGGTGCACCTAGAACATTATATTCACACCAAGAATTTATGACCAAATGCCATCGGCAATAACTGTTCAGAAGATTCGGAGACAACGACTTTTCCGGATTCCCCAAACATAATGACTTGCAAAGGCGAACCTTGTTTTTGCTCATATTCTAGCAAGACTTGTCTACAAGCGCCACAGGGTGCCACAGGTTCTGTCACAGCTTGCTTTGGATTCTTGGCGGTCACAGCTATGGACTTTACAGTCGATCCTGGGTACTGGCTATGTACGCTGCCCAGCGCCACTCGTTCTGCACACAAACACAAAGGATAAGAAGCGTTTTCAAAATTTGATCCCTTAATCACCGTGCCATCCGCTAACAAAACTGCCGCCCCTACATAGAAATTTGAGTATGGCGCATAGGCGTCCCTTACAGCCTCTTCGGCCATATCTACCAAGTCAGCAATCGGCTTGGGCAAATCGCTCCTAGAATTAAAAACCTGTATTTCTTTTTCCATCACTATTCGTCTACGCAAGAATCAATGGTAGGTTGGCTAAATTCAAAAATCACTGATGACCTATATATTCAGCACCACTGTATTTCCTCTTAATAAATAATAGACATGCAACCCTTTACATCGTCTGAAGCATCAACTTTCCAAATCTTCATGCACTATAAATCAATAGAGTTTAAAGATAGTTCTTTTTTCGGGGACACCCACTATGCACCGCATGTGGTCGCGCTGTCCGTTCCTTCCGACGAAAAAGTCGGAACCACTTCCATCACTTGTCTCTACGCACCTCCGGTTTGTCGTGCTTTGGCGCCTGCGGCACGTCGCGAAAAATATTAGATGAGCACTCAGTAATACTTTTTTTCAAGCCTTACTAAAGATTATATCCAATACTTTTTTTAACACTGGATTTCGATTAGAAGTATTCCATACCACGGATAATACTGCTCGTTGTGGGATATTTTTAAGCTCTATAAATTTCACCTTCATATTGTAGCCCAAAGCCAAGGAAGTAGGGACAATGGAAATCCCAAACTTATTCTCTACCAATCTGAAAATAGTATTCGCATGTACGGAGGTGTGCGTAATCTTTGGCTGAAATTCTGCATACTCAAAAACACTCATCACTTTATCAAAATACTCAGTACTATACTCTTTTTCAAACAAGATAAAGGCCTCTTCTTTGACCTGACCTAGGGATTTAAATTTTCTTTTTGTCAATGTATGATCAGCAGGAAGCACCAATGAAAAAGTATCTTCAAAAACTGACTGTATACTTAATCCTACAGGCACCTTATTCAATCGCACAAATCCTACATCTATCTTCTGAGACATCAAGCCTTCAATCTGCTTTGCATTGTCCATCTCCTTCAGACCAAATTTTATTTGAGGAAATGACTTCTTAAAATTTAACAACAAATCAGGAATCACATTTTGCATTGCGGAACCTACATAACCTATGCTTACTTTCCCTTCTTGTCCTTTGCTCAACAATTGGGTATGAGAAATAATTCGCTCAAAATCGTGCAGCAATAACTTTATCTCCTCATTAAAATATTCGCCGGCCTTCGACAAGCGCACATTCTTATTGTCTCGTTCTAATAAAGTAGTTTGCAGTTCTTCCTCCAGTTGTTTGATCTGCCTACTGAGTCCAGGCTGCGAGATAAAGAGCTTTCTAGCGGCTCTACCAAAGTGCAATTCTTCCGCGACTTGCAAAAAATAGCGCAAATGTCTCCATTCTATACGATTACTCATAGTTATCAATTTATGACTAAAATGGTCTTTTTAATTATCAAATATAAGCTTAGATTTGGACAAATGATACACCATGTTTAATTATGGAATAAACCACCTAACGGTCAAAACAGCTTTAAGCCTAGCAAAAGGCGAAACCAAAGGGCAATTAAACCCCGAAGCAGTCAATAACATCAAAGAAAGCAATGATGCGGTCCTAACCATAGCTAAGAATGAAAGAGTAGTGTATGGCATAAATACTGGCTTTGGTCCTTTATGCAACACTAAGATTCCGAGTAAAGACACCAGTCAACTTCAAACAAATATTTTACTCAGCCACAGTGTGGGTGTAGGAGATCCTGTCGATCCATTTATCGCTAAGTTGATGCTCATCCTAAAGGTACAATCTCTGAGCAAAGGATACTCAGGTATTTCGCTTACGGTATTAGAAAGAATACTTTGGCATATCGACAATGACATCATTCCGCTAGTGCCTGAACAAGGTTCTGTAGGTGCTTCTGGAGATTTGGCGCCCCTATCTCATCTCTTTCTTCCATTGATTGGGGAAGGATATGTGTATCTGAATGGCGAAAAAACAGCTTCTGCAGAAGCCTTGTCAAAACATGGACACAAACCTTTAGCGCTCGAACCAAAGGCTGGACTGGCTTTGATAAACGGAACGCAATTTATCGCTGCACATGCTGTCATGGTCGTAGATACCTTGCATAATTGCTTGGAGCATGCCGATCTAATTGCCTCCCTTATGATTGAAGGTTTGCAAGGATCGAAAATGCCATTCCATCCAGAATTACATAAAACAAGACCTTACAGCGGTAATACTTATGTAGCTCAAAAAATCAACGCACTACTCCAAGATTCAGAAATCATGGAGGCGCATAAGAATTGTGATAGAGTACAGGACCCCTACTCTCTCCGCTGTGTACCACAGGTCCACGGTAGTTCAAGATCCGCATGGCTGCATTTAAAAGAAGCTGTAGAAATAGAACTCAACTCAGTCACAGATAATCCAATAGTATTCTCAAAGGACTTTACCATCAGTGGTGGGAATTTTCATGGCCAACCATTGGCCCTGCCTTTGGATTATGCCTGCTTGGCGGCCGCTGAACTAGGCAATATTTCAGACAGAAGAGCCTACCTTTCTTTAGAAGGTAAAGTAGCTGGAGTACCCAAACTGCTCATGAAAAATACGGGAATAAACTCAGGGTTCATGATCGTGCAATACACAGGCGCGGCACTTGTAAGTGAAAATAAGGGATTGTGCTTTCCAGCCAGTGCAGACAGCATACCTACTTCACTTGGTCAAGAAGATCATGTCAGCATGGGTTCTATTGGAGGTAGAAAAGCACTTCGCGTATGCTATAATTTGGAAAGAATTTTAGCGGTAGAACTATTATGCGCTGCCCAAGCCATGGACTTCCACCGCCCACTAAAATCAAGTGAGCTCATCGAGGCTATGCATACTGAAATCAGAAAGCATATCGACCATGCCGAAGTAGATAGAATTTTCGGAGACGACATCGAAAAAGCCATTCAAATCATTAAAGGCAGAAAACTAGTTGAACTTACTGAAGATAAAGAAAACAAAAACGATCCTAATCAATTATTATTTAGTCTATAACTACAACTTATGATACATACCACTGTAAGTTTCAAAGATCAGATTTTGCAAGGCATCCCAAATGAACTACCTGCAAAAAAAGCATATCCTAAAAATGCCAATCGTGCACCAAAAAGGAAAGACATCCTAAATCAAAGGGAAAAGAAATTAGCTTTGGAAAACGCATTGCGCTATTTCCCAAAAGAATGGCATGCTACTCTTGCAGAAGAATTTTTGCAGGAACTAAATGATCTTGGTCGAATATATATGCACAGGTTTAAGCCTACATACAAGATGTACGCACGATCTATCAACGAATACCCTGCCCAATCTCAACAAGCAGCTGGTATTATGCTCATGATTCAAAACAATCTTGATCCTGCAGTAGCGCAACATCCAGAAGAATTGATTACCTACGGTGGTAATGGCGCAGTCTTTCAAAATTGGGCGCAGTATCTCCTCACCATGCAGTATTTGGCGAATATGAACGATACCCAAACCCTACATATGTACTCAGGGCATCCGATGGGTTTGTTTCCTTCTTCAAAAGAAGCGCCAAGAGTTGTAGTTACCAATGGGATGATGATACCCAACTATTCTAAGCCAGATGACTGGGAAAAATTTAATGCTTTGGGCGTTACTCAGTATGGGCAAATGACTGCTGGATCGTATATGTACATCGGCCCTCAAGGTATTGTACACGGAACGACCATCACAGTGATGAATGCTTTTAGGAAAGTGCTTCCAGCGGGAGAAAACAGTCGCGGAAAAATATTCCTAACCGCTGGTCTTGGAGGTATGAGCGGTGCGCAGCCTAAGGCCGGCAATATAGCAGGTTGCATTACCATTTGCGCAGAAGTAAACCATAATGCGGCACAAAAAAGACATGAACAAGGTTGGGTCGATGTGCTGATCGACAATTTAGACGAACTAGTGGATCGTGTAAAAAAAGCACAAGCAAATGAAGAGGTCGTCTCTATTGCATTCCAAGGAAACATCGTAGACGTTTGGGAAAAGTTTGATGAAGAAAATATCTATATCCACTTGGGATCAGACCAAACCTCATTACACAATCCTTGGTCTGGAGGATACTACCCTGCTGGGCTGTCTTTTGAAGAATCAAACGACTTGATAAGAAACAATCCTGAGGCCTTTAAGGATAAAGTAAAGAACTCCTTGCGTAGACATGCCGCTGCCGTAAACAAGCATACGGAGAAAGGCACTTATTTCTTTGACTATGGCAATGCGTTTTTATTAGAGTCTTCTCGTGCGGGTGCAGAGATTATGCATGAAAATGGTGTGGACTTCAAATATCCATCCTATGTGCAAGATATTCTAGGGCCCATGTGTTTTGATTTCGGATTTGGTCCATTCCGATGGGTTTGTGCCTCTGGCAATAGTGAAGACTTGGACAAGACGGATGCTATCGCAGCGAGGGTTTTAAAGAAACTTCAAGAGACTGCACCTCCAGAGATTCAGCAACAGATGCAAGACAATATCACTTGGATAGAAGAAGCTAAAAGTAACAAATTAGTAGTAGGCTCACAAGCCAGGATTCTATATGCAGATTCTGAAGGTCGTATTGAAATCGCTAAAGCATTTAACGAGGCCATCCAATCAGGCGAGCTTTCAGGTCCCGTAATCTTGGGAAGAGATCACCATGACGTAAGTGGAACCGACTCTCCATTCAGAGAAACCAGCAACATTTATGATGGCAGTAAATTTACTGCGGATATGGCTATCCATAATGTTATTGGGGATAGCTTTAGAGGGGCTACTTGGGTATCCATCCACAACGGCGGTGGAGTCGGCTGGGGCGAGGTCATGAACGGAGGCTTTGGCTTATTATTAGATGGCAGCAAAGAAGCAGAACGAAGATTAGAAAAAATGTTGTTCTATGATGTGAACAATGGTATAGCCAGAAGAAGCTGGGCTAGAAACGAAAATTCTCTTTTCGCCATCCGTCGTCAGATGGAGAAAACCCCTAACCTTCAGGTAACCTTGCCAACCTTAGTGGAATCCAATTTGTTAGATGATTTAATGAACCAATAGTTCGCTAAAAAAGAAATATGAGTTGGATAGACATAATCGATTATGAAGCTGCGGAAGGAAATTTAAAAAAACTTTATGACCGCGTCAAAGGGCCTAATGACAATGTAGACAATGTATTGGCTATACATAGTCTACGACCGCATACCTTGACCGCACACATGGGTCTATACAAAGCTGTCCTACATCACTCTAAAAATACACTCCCTAAATGGTATCTAGAAACCCTAGGCGTCCTGGTTAGTAGGCTCAACAAGTGCGACTATTGTGTGGAGCATCATAGTGTTGGGCTCAAAAGATTATTAGCAAACGATACTAAATATGATGCCATCAGAAATGCAATTGACAATGATGCGCCGATCAGCATCCTAGAAGAAAAATGGCTCATCGGAATACAGTACGCCAAAATGCTTACCGAAGCCCCAGCACAACTTACAAAAACCAATATTACCGCTTTGCGAAAAGCTGGTTTTACAGATGGGGAAATACTAGAGATAAATCAAGTCACGAGCTACTTTAACTATGTCAACAGATCCGTAATCGGACTAGGAGTAAGTATCCAAGGAGATATCTTAGGACTATCTCCTAACAACAATAACGATCCAAACGATTGGTCACATGCATAAAGAAAAACACACCCTCATAGGCCCTTTTAAGCAAATTCTACCCATGACGGAACTGCCTAACAAGGGCGCTTTGAAAGATGAGCAACTTAGCATTATCGAAGATGGAGGTATCCTATTACAAGGGGACACTATCTTGGAAGTAGACAATTACAAAGCGCTCTTAGCAAAGCATCCTGACTGCGAAGTAGAAACACTGAGTGGCGACCTAGTTGCTTTGCCTGGTTTTATAGACGCGCATACACACATATGCTTTGCGGGCACAAGGTCCTTTGATTATGCGGCTAGAAATAATGGAAAAACGTACATAGAAATCTCAAAAGAAGGAGGCGGTATCTGGAGTACAGTCAAACACACACGTGCCTCTAGCAAAGAGGAATTAGTAGCACTTATGCTGCCAAGGATGCAAAAGCAAATCGCCAATGGAATTACCACTACTGAAGTAAAAAGTGGATATGGACTAAATGTGGAGAACGAATTAAAAATGCTGCAAGCCATTAAGCAAGCGGACCAAAAACACGTCTTAGATTTGGTCCCAACCTGTTTAGCAGCGCATATCATCCCAAAAGAAAATGGCATTACTGAACAAGAATACCTCCAATTGATTCTTGAAGAAATAGAACCTCGGATAGCCGAAGAAAAACTCTGTAAGCGATTTGATATCTTCATCGAAGATGGCGCATTTTCAGCGGAAAGTTCTATAGACTATCTCAATCAACTCAAAGCGAAGGGATATGAATTGACTGTGCATGGAGATCAGTTTAATGCGGGTGGAAGCAAAGTAGCCATTGCTGTGGGCGCAAAAAGTGTGGACCACTTAGAAGCAAGCGGAGCGGAAGAAATAAATGCACTCGCAAATAGCGAAGTCATTCCAGTGGCGTTACCAGGAGCAACAATTGGATTAGGTTGCGACTTTACGCCGGCCAGAAAACTATTAGACAAAGGATGCTCCTTGGCGATTGCCAGCGACTGGAATCCAGGATCTGCTCCGCAAGGAAACTTGTTAAGCCAAGCAGCCATTCTAGGAACCTTCCAAAAGCTAAGTACAGCAGAAATTTTATCGGGTATCACCTATCGAGCCGCTAGAGCTTTAAGTTTAGTAGATAGAGGCAAACTAGGCATTAAGTTCAAAGCCGATATCGTAGCTTTTCCATGTCACGACTATAAGGAGATACTTTACCACCAAGGCGAATTGAAGGCAGCTCATGTTTGGAAAAACGGAGCAAAAGTTATTTAATGCACTATTATCTAACTAAACGACCATAAAAGGTCCTTTATGCAGCAATTTTCGACCTTGTAGTCTGTTGTAAATGTATTTTGGTGTAATATCTGCACTACACATGTAATTAAACTATTACGCATGCAAAAAGTATTGATAATAGGGGCAGGAAGATCTGCTACTTCTTTGATAAATTATATGCTTGAAGAAGCAAAATCAAAGTCTTGGTTGATAACTGTCGCCGACTATAATTTGGACTTGGCTGTAGCTAAAATCAAAGGGTCAGACAAAGGAAAAGCTGTTCAGCTAGACATCAATAATGAAGCTGCTCGACATAGCCTTATCGAAGAAAATGATGTAGTCATTTCTATGCTTCCGGCACATATGCACAACACCATTGCAGAAGATTGTCTGAAGTTTGCAAAGCATATGATTACCGCCAGCTATGTATCAGATGAAATTCGTGCCATGCACTCTTCGTTCCAAGATAAGGGAATCTTATTCATGGGCGAAATGGGTCTAGATCCTGGTATAGATCATATGTCTGCGATTCAGAAAATTCATGAGATAAAAGCACAAGGTGGAAAAATCACTAGCTTTAGAAGTTACACTGGAGGGATTATCGCAGAAGACTCTGACGATAACCCTTGGCATTACAAATTCACATGGAATCCTAGGAATGTTGTATTGGCTGGACAAAGTACAGCAAAATATTTAGTAGATAATAAGTACACCTATGCGCCCTACAGACGACTGTTCAAAGATGCTCCACTAGTAGATATCAAAGAACTTGGCCAATTCGAAATGTATCCTAATAGAGACTCCCTCGACTATCAGGAGATCTACGGATTACAAGCTACACCAAATTTGATCAGGGGAACACTTCGTAGACCTGGATTCTGTCAGGCATGGAATGCGCTGATTAGTATTGGACTGACGGATGATAGCTATCTTATTGAAGATAGCAAAACATTGACTTATCGTGATTTTGTTGAAGGGTATGTAAGAAACCATAAGGGGGCTAATATCCAAGAAAAGGTCGCCCATTTTTTAGGCCTTGCTCAAGATCATACCATCATGAAACAATTAGCATGGCTTGATTTATTTTCCGATCAGGTGATTGACTTGGAGGAAGCCACTCCTGCTCAAATCCTACAAAAGTTATTGATGCAAAAATGGACCTTACAACCAGAAGATAAGGATCTCATCATCATGCAACACGAATTTGAATACACGCTAGAGGAAGAGCAGCATCAATTATTTTCGACTATGTATATGGAAGGTAAAAACGCCACCGATACCGCGATGTCAAAACTCGTAGGCTTGCCCATTGGAATTTTCACCAAGCTTATTTTGCTGCAGAAGGTATCTTTAACTGGAGTGCACATTCCAGTCAGCAAAAGCGTATACGAGGGAGTTTTGCAAGAGCTTGAGAAATTTGGCGTTACATTTAAAGAAACGCAATTGGTCTCAGTATCTTAATCTACCTATAGAATAGGCCTATACTCCTAGGAAATTGCTTTCTTTGCATCGATGCCAAAATAAAACATCATCGAACAGCTCAAACAATTACTTAATTCTTCATTCGTAAAAGGGGCCGGAATTCTCTTTTCTGGTGGCGGCTTAGCAAGGGTGATAACACTTGCGGCATTACCAATATTGAGTCGTTGGTATCCGCTAGAAGCTTTTGGATTATGGGGTACTTTTATGGCACTAATGATGATTGGGAAAGCCATCTCTAATGGTGGATTTCATGTATGCTTGATGCTACCCGAGAATCCTGACAAAGCAAGAACCCTTCTTTCTCTTTGCTACAAATTCAATTACATCACTGTACTTGTTTCTTCATTAGCCATCATGGGGCTTATTTATTTTGCTCCTACTCTTATCCCTTCCAATCAAATACTATTATTTCTTTTCGGGCTTCCATTGAGTATTTTTATCGAAGGCAAATCCCAATCTGCACACAGCTGGCTCAACAGACAACAAAATTACACCGCGATGTCCAAGGGAGTTGTCGCACAAACAATGGTTACTGTTGCTTTTCAATTACTGTTTGGGTTTATTGGCTTGGAATTAAACGGTATGATAGTAGCTACTATCATTGGCCAAATCGCCATCATGATTCTATATTTAAAGTATGCAGAACTTTCTTTTTTCATCAGCGATACTAAAGAAAGAACTAAAGCTGCGTTTAAAGAATACAGATCTTTTTTGACACTGGGGGTATCCGGAAATCTGATTAACAACGCTTCAAATAATTTGCCTTTCGTTTTTTTCTTAGGCGCTTTTGGAGAGTCATTAAACGGGCACTTTACCATGGTCCAACAAAAGGTACTCGCTGCTCCTATCAACCTAGTATCATCAGCGGTCAGTCCTGTTTTCTTTAAAGAGGCCAACAAGGCACACTTATCTCACGAGGATAAACTGCCCAAACTAGTCTTCAACGTAAATGCTATTATGTGGACCATGATTACTCCTGCTGCCATACTAATAATGATTTGGGGACCAGAAATATTCACCTTTGTTTTTGGCGAACAGTGGCTCACCGCTGGTGAATATGCTAGATGGTTAGCACCGCTCATGGCAGTGCGTTTCGTCAATCATCCCATGAGCTATCTAATAGATGTAAAGAAAAAATTGAGCGCACAATTGTACTACAATATATTTCTACTGATATGTACTTTTATCATCTTCTACAGGCCAATTTTAGGCTTAGATGATTTCACCACCATTAAAGTATTTGGTGTTTCATTCTTTATCATTCAATCTTGCTTTTTGGCCTATTTATATAATTTGCGAAAAGATTAGCTTGTTTTCTTTTTATTTCTTCCCGCTCTTGAGATGAGCATTTTATCGTTTCGTTTCAGCGTTTTGATGTAGGCTACTTTTCTAAATCTTAATGCTGACCAATCTTCATCAATAGCCACTATCTTGACGGGTTCAAAATTAGCCTTGCCGATTTCTGTCCAGCCTTCATCTCTATTGATATCGCTTTTGTACTTCTTGGAAGATTTTTTAGGAAAGCAAATCCACAGCATTGCGTCTCCAATCAACTTATCTTTTATCTTATCGAATTGGACATTCAATTCCTTTTGGGAAACCGCAAAAAGCAAGACGTAAGTAACTTCTTTGATGTTGGCACGCGTGCTGACCTTCAGCAAAGTCTTCAAATCCTCCAAATGGGGCTCAAATTCTGCAGGGCTATTCAGTACAAGCACACGGTCTTGATCTTTAATATTTAACTTTTTGAAGAGTGGATTCATAACAATTTGTATACAACAAATGTAACAGTTACCATTCAATATACAGCCTTTTTTGATTAGGCTAAGCCTCTATTCTTGTGGCATTTAACTCAATTCAGCCTTCATATTAAAATAATCTATTATTTATAACATATATAGAAATATATTATCTATTTTCACCATTCGAGTATTATTATTGGAGCACTATTATATTCCCTGTCCATATGGCAAAATCAAGGAAGAAAAAGAGAGGTAAGCAACTAAGTTTGGATTTTCTCAAAGATGAACGAATCCCTAAACTGATTGGCCTGTTCTGCATATTTGCAGCTATATATTTGAGTATAGCCTTCATTTCTTATCTTTTCACTTGGAAAGATGATCAAGCGTATGTATTCAACGCTGGCTTAGCGGCCATGAATGGAAGTACGACATATGAGATTGCCAACTGGTTAGGCAAACTTGGTGCTACAGTATCCAACTTCTTCTTCTACGTCATCTTTGGACTCCCCTCTTTTGGGATCATTTACATTTTAGGCTTAGCTGGAGTAGCTAAGATACGAAACTACCCGCTTCAACATTATCGCAAAGACATGCTCTATGCTTTCTTTGGGATGTTGTTCGCCTCTGTACTGCTTGGTTTTTTCTGCATCAATATGTCCTTTCCCTACGGTGGAGGATTTGGTAAGAGCATTTCTACTTGGTTAATCGATATCGTAGGTGAAGCAGGTGTATATGTACTTTTAATAACTCTAGTTAGTGCTGCTGTAATATGGGCCATCAACCCCAATTTCAATGACTTTACTTTTAGACAATACGCTTTTCAAGCACAAGCGAACTTCAATGACTTTCTTGCCAGAATTTTCCCTGCGAGATCTAAAAAAACTACAAAAACGCTACAAGTTTCAAGCAACAACATAGCGCCTACTACTGACCCCGATGGATGGTCTTTTCCAAAACCAGAACAAAAAGAAACAGAAACAACTAATAAGCGCACTGTAAAAGAGCCTTATGCAGAACCAGAACAACTAGAACTAGAAATAGGCGTACCGCAAGTCCAAGTATCTGGCGGTGGTTTTGACACGCCCCTTGAGATCGAAGAACCTGCCGGTGCTATGCCTTCCGCCGGCCTTGTCCAAGATGATATGGAGATCACTGAGGACAGCAAGGTAGATACAGAATTGTACGACCCTACCCTAGACTTACGCAATTACGTGCCACCAGGGCTAGACCTGCTCATAGACTACAGCGATGGCAATTATGAAATGGATCGTGCAGAACTAGAAAGAAATAAAGACCAGATCATTGAGACCCTAGCAAACTATAAAATAGAGATTGTCAAAATAAAGGCGACCATCGGACCAACTGTGACGCTGTATGAAATAATACCTGCGCCAGGGGTAAGGATTTCAAAAATAAGAAACCTGGAAGACGACATCGCCTTGAGTCTATCTGCCTTAGGCATCCGTATCATAGCGCCGATACCAGGTAAAGGGACCGTGGGTATAGAAGTACCTAATTCCCACAAACAAACCGTATCGCTCAAAGAAGTATTGGCTTCTGACAGGTTCAGATCTGCTAAGATGGAATTGCCTATCGCTTTGGGTAAGACAATATCTAACGAAGTTTTTGTAGCCGATTTGGCCAAGATGCCACACTTATTGATTGCTGGTGCTACAGGTCAAGGAAAGTCAGTAGGTATCAATACGATCTTGATGTCCCTACTCTACAATAAGCATCCCTCGCAGGTAAAGCTGGTATTGATCGATCCAAAGAAAGTAGAGCTTTTCCCGTATGCGGCTATTGAAGATTACTTCCTGACGGCACCTCCAAATCAAGAGGAGCCCATCGTCACCGACACCAAGAAGGTAGTGGCTACCCTGAACTCTCTCCTCATAGAAATGGATGAGAGATACAACCTGCTGAAAAAAGCTAAGGTTAGACACATCACAGATTACAATCAAAAGTTCACTGAACGTAAGCTCAATCCAAATAAGGGGCACAAGTTCTTGCCCTATATCGTTCTGGTCATTGATGAGTTTGCAGATTTGATAATGACGGCTGGAAAGGAAGTCGAAAATCCAATTGCTAGATTAGCACAGCTATCCAGAGCGGTAGGAATACACCTGATCATCGCTACGCAGAGACCCTCTGTAAACATCATTACCGGTGTGATCAAGGCCAACTTCCCTGCGCGTATCGCCTTCAAGGTAACTGCCATGGTGGATTCTAAGACGATCTTAGATACACCAGGTGCAGAGCGATTAGTGGGTCGTGGAGATATGCTCTTGTCTTATGGAGCAGACGTAGTGAGACTACAATGCGCCTTCATCGACACCCCAGAAGTAGAAAAAGTAATAGAACATATAGAAGAACAACCCAGTCATCCAAGACCTTATTATCTTCCAGAGTTCCACTCTGAAGATGATGAAATAAACGGCGGAGCTGGTTTAAAATATTCTGACTTAGATGCCCTATTTAGTGATGCAGCCAATCTCGTGGTGACACAAGGTATCGGTAGTACTTCTATGCTCCAAAGACGTATGAAACTCGGCTACAATAGAGCCGGCCGTATCATGGATCAACTAGAAGCACTCAGCATCGTAGGACCTTCCGCAGGAAGTAAAGCGAGAGAAGTGTACGTGCACGATATCGTTGAATTGGAACGGTTATTGGACGAACTTAAGCGTAGGAAATAGGAGGCATTCCGCGAAAGCGGAGGTCATATTGAACCCGACGAATATCTTCGCGATAATCGTTGGGTTTTTTT
>CAKZVJ010000171.1 GCA_937923345.1 uncultured Saprospiraceae bacterium | reverse complement strand
TTAAAAATCATGACAAATTGAGTCTAAGAGTCGCCCCGTTTGTAAAGCAATATTATTAAAAACGGTGTAATGATTAAGAGATGTTTATACGTGGAAAGCTATGCCTCAAAGAATTATGCTATTTCCGAACATCCCTAGATAAGGATGTTCAGAAGTAAGATAAGAACCCCGGAGAGCTTGCCCCGATTTTTTTCGGGGGGTGTCCATATTAAAGCCCTGGGGTGGCAACCCTGGGTTATTAGCGAGGCAAGAACCAATTTGGCGTGATTTTCTTTTAAAAATCATGACAAATTGAGTTTGAGAATCACCCCGTTTTTAGAGCAATAGTATAAAAAATGGTGTGATCATTTAGAGATCTTAAGATGTAGATTATTTTATCTCAACGAAATATGATATTTCTTAATATCCCTATTATATAAAAAGATAAAACTTTGTGCTAGATTTTCGGACTAGTGCTGTGCAAGGGTGACGACGTAGTGTAGTCTGGAAGCACTTTATTGCTGAAAGACGAAATGAAGGAGGAAGTGCTATGCTGGTCTTCAACCAGCGTAGTACCGACACGTATGTGGAGTCCTGAAACATAACGACGCTGATAGCCAACCCTAGAAGGCTATCAGGGTAGGCCCCTAGAAAACAAAATCAATCTACTCTTCTTCGCGATGGCCTCCCATCTGATTGTTAGACTTAAGTTCTCCAAAGACTTTATTGAGTCGATACATCTCATCCAATGTCTCGTCTTCATAAAAATCCAACCTAGGTATCCTACGCATCTGCTTGCGCACGCGTTGGGCAAAGGACTGCTTGATCTGATGTGCATACTCCTCGATTTCGAGTAAGACAGCCTGCTTATTTTCAGTATTATAAATACTCAGATACACTTTGGCGATGCCCATATCGGAGGACATCTTGACAGTGGTCACTGTCACAAGGACTTCGCTTCCATAATAGTAACTCCCCTCTTGCTGAAAAACATAACTAATATTTCGCTTCACCAGTTCGCCCACTTGGAGCATCCTTTTTGTCTCTTTAGGCTGTGCCATATTTTTTGAATTTATTGGATTAAAACTACGAGGATTTTACTCCTAAATCACTAATCTTAGTAAATTGCTCGTGAATACTTCATTATGCCAAATACATCAAAAAGCATACTAGATACTCCGATCGAATATTTGAAAGGAGTAGGCCCGATAAAGGCTGATTTGCTCAAAAAAGAGCTTGGCATATTTACCTGTATGGATTTGCTGCAAAGTTATCCTTTTAGGCATATAGACAAAACCAAATTTCATAAAATAAATGAGATAAATACGGCGGACGATTTTGTCCAAATCAAAGGTATCCTAAATCGGATACAAATACATGGCACTCAGCGCAAACGAAGATTAACGGCTCAACTGAAAGACAACACGGGCAGGATGGAACTCGTTTGGTTTAAGGGTGTCAACTGGCTGGAAAAAAATCTTGAAGCTGGGATGGAGTATATTGCATATGGCAAAATAAATTATTTCAACGGCAGATATAATATCCCCCATCCTGAACTAAGCCTACCAAATGATAAAATCACGACGAGCTCGCATCTCGCACCTGTATATCATAGTACGGAAAAACTCAACAGCAAAGGCCTAGACAGTAAAGGCCGTAGAAAGATAATTTTTCTCTTGCTGCAAAAGCTAAAGGAAGTGCCACTGGCTGAGCACCTCCCTGATTATATTTTACAGAAATTAAAATTGATGGATCGCCATGAAGCGCTTGTCAATGTTCATTTTCCCAAAAACGAAATTGACCTAAAACA
Source organism: uncultured Saprospiraceae bacterium (assembly GCA_937923345.1). Lineage (GTDB taxonomy): Bacteria > Bacteroidota > Bacteroidia > Chitinophagales > Saprospiraceae > JALZVN01. Next base: position 1,565 of record CAKZVJ010000171.1, on the reverse strand, counting down.
AGCTATACGAAGAGTGAAATTTGATGAAGCTTTTTATTTTCAATTGCGAATGTCTCAGCTGAAAGCAGATCGATTGCAAAATATCAAAGGGCTAGTATTTGATAAAGTAGGGGCATACTTCAACACATTTTATAAGGAGTGTATTCCTTTTGAGCTGACAGGTGCACAAAAGAGAGTCATCAAAGAAATTCGCGCTGACTTAGGAAGTGGGGTACATATGAATAGGTTGCTTCAAGGGGATGTAGGAAGCGGAAAAACTATGGTTGGTTTGCTATCTATGTTGTTGGCATTGGATAATGGGTATCAGGCTTGCATGATTGCTCCTACCGAAATCCTAGCGCAACAACATTTTGTATCCCTAAAAAAAGATCTATCGCAATTAAATATAGAAGTAGCTTATCTAGCTGGATCTGTGAAAGGAAAAAAAAGGAAAGTATTACTTGAGAGATTAGCTTCGGGTGAGATTCAAATTTTGATAGGGACTCATGCGGTATTAGAACCGCCTGTTGTTTTTAAAAATTTGGGTTTAGCTATTACGGATGAGCAACATCGTTTTGGGGTGGCCCAAAGGAGTAAGCTTTGGCAAAAAAATAAACCTATCCCTCCTCATATTCTTGTGATGACAGCCACTCCTATCCCGAGGACTTTAGCAATGACAGCCTACGGTGATCTGGATGTTTCAAAGATAGATGAGCTGCCTCCTGGTAGAAAGCCTATTACTACCATGCATAAAAAAGAAGAGAATAGACTTTATGTTTTTGGATTCATGAAAAAATTAATTACCGAAGGCCGGCAAGTGTATATCGTATATCCCCTGATAGAAGAGTCTGCTACCTTAGATTTAAATAATTTGATGCAAGGCTATGAATCCTTAGAGCGAGATTTTCCAAAGCCGGAATATCAAATAAGTATTGTGCATGGTAGAATGAAGACAGAGGATAAGGATTATGAAATGCAGCGCTTCATCCGAAATGAAACCCAGATAATGATTGCCACTACAGTAATAGAAGTGGGCGTAAATGTTCCGAATGCGTCTTTGATGATAATAGAAAATACGGAAAGATTTGGTTTATCACAATTGCATCAATTAAGAGGAAGAGTCGGTAGAGGATCCGATAAGTCCTACTGTATTTTAATGTCTAAAAATAATATATCTAAGGATAGTTATAAGCGAATACAAACCATGGTGAATACGAATGATGGTTTTGAAATAGCGGAAGCAGATCTAAGGTTACGTGGCCCTGGAAATATTGATGGCACTATGCAGTCGGGTGTGAACATGTTCAAACTGACGGACATAATAAGAGACAGCGAGATGATAAAAGTATGCCGAGAGATGGCCATCAGGATCTTTGAGAAAGACCCTAATTTAACAATGGATGTACATAAAAAAATGCGAGCCCACCTAGAACAAAATTTTCATTTGGTTAAAGGATGGAGTCGCATTTCCTAAAAGATTAATATCTGCTGTGCAATTAGTTCATCTGAACGTATCCACAATACGTACCTCCTAGACCGTCATTAAATACATAGTAGTAAATACGATCTGGCTCAATCTCTTGTGA
>CAKZVJ010000170.1 GCA_937923345.1 uncultured Saprospiraceae bacterium | reverse complement strand
GAGCCTATTAGAAATGCTATTGAGATAATTAATAAACAAAAAGCTGATCTTGTGTTCTTCACTGGAGATTTGGTCAATTCCTTGGCTACAGAAATGGAGCCCTATATGGATGTCTTTGATAAGATAAGCTCCAAGTATGGTATTTATTCCATTCTAGGAAATCATGATTATGGCGATTACTACAGATGGAAATCCATGCAAGATAAGTTGGCAAATATGGAGCATCTCAAGGAGATTCATAAAAGACTAGGTTGGCAACTCTTGCTCAACGAACATAAATCTTTGAATATTGATGGTGCTTCAGTTGGAATAATAGGGGTGGAGAATATTAGTGCTAAGATGCATTTCAGTGTTTATGGAGATCTTGGCAAAGCTACCAATGGATGTCCAGATTGTGATGTTAAAATTCTCCTTTCTCATGATCCTTCGCACTGGGATAAGGAGGTTATAAAGGAGTTTAAGGATATCAATCTAACCCTTGCAGGACATACCCATGGAATGCAATTTGGTATTGAAATACCAGGATTCATAAAATTCAGCCCTATCCAATTTGTGTACAAGAAATGGGCAGGTTTGTATAAGGAAGGAAATCAGTATCTTTATGTCAATAGGGGCTTAGGATTTTTGGGATATCCGGGTAGAGTGGGTATTTTACCTGAAATTACACTTCTAGAATTAAAAAGTGTTTAGCGATAATATGAAAATTAGAATTTATTTGTTTTTCAGTTTTTTGGCTTTAGGTTTTGTATACAGCTGTGCTTCTGATCCTACTGAGAAGGTCTTGACCATTGAAGAGGTGTTACCAGGATATTGGGAAATAGTAGAAGCGAAGCGAAATGGGAAAGCCACCTCTACCTTGAAGGGAGGATATTTTGAGTTTGACACCTTGCAATCTATGACAACCAATTGGTCGGGTGCGGGCCAAATCGTTTCTAATTATGAGGTATTAGAAGATGCTGTAACATATACAGAATCTAATAAGAAAGATCAGAAGCTGGATTTTGAGATCAAGGCGCTTGATACTATTGTGTTCAATACTACCCTTAAAAAGATACATAAATTCGAACTCACTCTGCTTAGAGTGGATAAGGAGAAATAGGGCTTTTTGTCAATTTGTACCTGAAACCTGATATTTAGCTTAACTTTTCTTCACTGAATCTATATTTTCCTTATTTTTAAAGAGGAAATGCACCCTTTTGTGCATGGAATTCTAAATTGTATCCATATGAGACTCCTATTTATTTTCCTGTGTTTAATTCAATTTGGCTCCTCCTTTGGGATGGATATAAGTGTTTCTTATGCCACTTTCAAAGGGGATAAGTCGGATTATGTGGAGGTGTATCTATATGCTGTGGGATCGACTTTAAAGCAAATGCCTGTAGAAGATAAATTCCAATCTAATATCGAAGTGACCATCTTATTTATGCAAGGCGAGCACATACTTCAGTATGATAAATATTTGCTCAACAGTCCAATAGAAAATGACACGACTGATTTTATAGATCTTAAAAGATATGGTCTCACACCTGGAAAATATAAAATGGAGGTAACGGTTGTGGATCAAAATGATTTGGAAAACAAAGGGACTTTTACTTCAGATGAGTTTTCAATTAATTATGTAGGGGAGGAAGTTTCAATGTCAGATATCCAATTGCTGGTGTCTTGTAAGCCTTCTAAAGAAAAATCGCCTTTTGTAAAAAATGGATACTTCTTAGAACCAGCGCCCTTTAATTTCTATAATAAGAATCTAAATACTTTATTTTTCTATACAGAAATCTATAATACCATAGGGCATGTAGAGGAGAATTATACCATAACCTATACCATTTCGGCAGACAGTAGACTTGCTGAGAGTAAGGAGATAGTGGTTGGGCATAAAACCAAAATGCCAGCTGAGATGTGTCTGATGATGATGCCTATTGATATCTCGAAATTGCAATCTGGAAACTATATTCTTAAGGTTCAAGCGAAGAATGGGGATAAGCTGCTTTCGAGCAAAGCAGTGTCTTTTCAACGATTGAATCCATATATAGAGCCCACCTTTGTGACAGATGAGTCATTTGATATTAATAATACTTTTGTTGCCGATTTGAGCATGGAAGAGTTAACCTATAGTTTACGTGCATTGATGCCGAAGATGTATGGTACGGATACCAAGATATTAAACAATATTTTAAGTCAAGCAGATAAGGTAAAAATGCAAACCCAGCTATTTACTTATTGGGCTAACAAGGATCCCAATAAACCAGAAGCCGCCTATGATCGATATATGGAAGTAGCAAGAGCGGTTGATAATCAATTCAACTCTGGACTAGGTCACGGCTTTGAGTCTGATAGAGGCTTCATTTTCCTTAGATATGGGAAGCCGACAAATTTGATAAGCATAACAGATGAAACTGATGCACCACCTTATGAAATTTGGTTTTATGATCAATTCCCTTTCACTTCCCAAACAGATGTGAAATTTTTGTTTTATAATCCTTCTTATGCTGCTGGGCAATATTCTCTCTTGCACTCGAATGCAAGAGGAGAAATTAACAATCCTGGATGGTTAGTTGCTTTATATAAGAATATTGACAATAGAGATAGGGTGGGCTCTGATTATCTAAATCAAACGGAAGTTACTGAAGGGCTGAACAGAAATGCAGCTCGTTATTTCAACGACTTTTAAAAGTATGATAGGATTGGAGAGCTAACCAAGTTCTTTTTAACTAGACTGGAGAGATTGTTTACTCACGTAAGGCATTACCTTAACTTTGCCTGTTTCACAATAGCTGTCTAGTCCATTCACCCCTAGCAAGTTAAGCTTTTTCAAGTCTAAGTGACCATCTTCACTAAGCCCTCCATTTGGAAACCTTATCTCTAAAACTCGACCAATAAGAAGAATCGTTTGATTGGCTTTTATGTGGTGTTCTTCTTCGATTCTAAGGCCAATCTGAATAGGACTTTCTGATACGTAAGGAGCAGGATGTAGGCTGGAGAATGAAGGTTTTATACCGCACATTATAAATTCACTAACATCGCTTGGATACTTCCCCGACGTTTGATGCGCGCGCTCAAGTAGTGTTTTGTTTACTGCATTTATGGTGAAATAGCCTGAAGACTTTATATTTTCATATGTATGCCTTTCTACGCTATGGGGCCTTATCATTATAGAGAGAAGAGGAGGATTAGCTCCTATATGCATGACGCTATTAAAAATGGCGAGGTTTGTCAAACCATCGGTATTGGTAGTACCAATTAAATTGGCAGACTTTATACCGGATACAGAATTTATTAGATTAGCACGAAAGCGTCGGTCCAACTTGAAAATATCATCTAAGGTATAGATATCCAATGAGAAGGTTTTAGATTTGTGAAATCAGCGTATTACTCGGCATCTTTTGCTTTAGGATCCTCTACCGCAACAGGTTCACTTGCTGCCTTTGCTGCAGCGGCTTCCTTGGCTTTTTGCTCTTGAGCCTTCTTTTCTTTTTGCTTCAACTGTATCTTATTCAATACCAGAGCAGCTTTCAGCATAAAGTCTTCTTTGTGCTCCAAAAACTCTTGGTGCGCCATCAATAATCTAGCAGCATCAAATGCAGCAGTTTTAGGCTTTACTTGCTTAGCAGCAATTGGATGCAAGAAGTATTCTATGTTGTTTGACTTCAAAGAAGTATGATTCTGCTCGAAGTTGGTAATAACGGCAAGTTTATTAAGCGAGAATAGATAATTGCATTCAAGGTTTAATGCGCGCTGTAGATCGAATATTTCAATATCCTTGAAGTCAGCTCCAGATCTTTCACTTAAGAATATGTCTCGTTTACCATCGAAGGTAACGATTTTGTCTATTCTATATTTTTTGAAGATTTTCCAAAAGAAATTTTGAACGTGTCTTTTAATACCTCTACTGCGATAGAATATTTTATCTAAAGCTTCTTTGTCTAGCTTTAGCTCTTCATCGAAGCGCGCTTTTTTCCTGGTCTTAAGATTAACTACATATTTTAGTCTAGCAAGAGTATGTCCTAATTCATCGGTACGTGTATTAACGAATACAACATCGATGTCCTCATTGACAGAAAAACTCTCGATAAATATCTTATTCTTTTCGGAATCAAATATCAAGAAAGAAATATCACTAATTACAAAGTAGTTGGGGTAACCACCATTGATATTCCCATACTTCAACTCCAAAAACGCAATGTTACTCATAAAAGGTCTCTATTAATTCGAGTGTGTTCAGCTTCCAAGTTATCCGAAAAAAACGTAATAATCAAAAATCTAGAGAATTCTTGATAAAGGAATAATCTAGGAGTTAAGGTTGTTTCGTTTAAATTGTTAGAATTACTGCAAAAATATGAAAAATAAAGGAAGTAAAGCCTGTATTGAACACTTTATAACAGACTTTACTTCATTATTTTATCATTTTGGTAATACTTCTATTTCAACTCTTCTGTTAACTAATCTGTCACTACCAGTAATACTATTGTTCTTCAATTTTGTTTTACCTAAGCCTTTGAATGTCATCTTGCTTTTTGGCACTCCGTTGTTATTCAGCCTCTTATACAAACATCGTGCTCTAATTGCAGACAAGGTTATATTTCCATCTTGATATTTTCCATTGTATTCATCTCTTTCAGATGCGTCAATGTGACCGTAAATATTGATACGACAATTATTGCACGCATTCAATACCTTGGCTATGCCAGGAATTTCATTTTTGCCACCTTGGGTCATTGTTGCTTCATTGAAGTCAAAATTAGCCTCTTTCATCGTGAAAATTTTAGGTAATTGACAATCAGGATCTGAGAGACAATCAGCAATTTCACCTGCTACTGATGATGAAGATAGCCTTAATTTTGAGGAAGAAACATTTGGACACAGAGCTGTTTTAGCTGGTGCAGGTGTTGGTTCTTTTACTTCAGGTTTTGCTTCCTCTTTATCAACAACAGGAGGTATGGTCTTCTCGATTTTTGGAGTGGCTACATTTGTTGTTGTATCAGAATTACAAGATCTAAGTAACCACCAACCTATGATTCCAATTAAAAGTAAACCTAGTAGACCTATTAACCAACTTGGTAGACAACCTGCTGCCCCAGCTTTACCGGCAACAGGTGCAGCCACTGCCGCCTTAGCAGCCACTTTCTTAGGTGTAGTTACTTTGGCAGCAGCTATTTTTTCTGCTTTAGCCTTTTTAGCTAAGGCAACGGCTTTTGCTTCCTCTTCCGCTCTAAGTTTAGCTTTTGCCGCCTTGGCCTCATTTTCTGCTTTTTGCTTCTCTGCTGCTGCTGCTGCTAACTTGGCTTCTTCTTCCGCCTTTAGTTTTGTTTCTGCCTCTTTTTTCTTCTTTGCTGCTGCTGCCGCCGCTGCTGCTTTTGCTTTTTCTTCTTCCTCCGCTTTACGTTTGGCTTGCTCTTCAGCCTTCAATTTCGCTGCCGCCACTTTGGCTTCCTGTTCCGCTTTACTTTTCGCTTCTGCTTCTGCCTTACGTTTCGCTTCCTCTTCTGCTTTTAGTTTAGCCGCTGCCACCGCTTTGGCCTCCTGCTCAGCCCTTAGTTTAGCTTCTTGTTCCGACTTACGTTTCTCCTCCTCTTCTGCTTCTTTTTTCTTTTTCGCCGCAAGAGCTGCTGCTGCTGCCGCCGCTGCTGCTGCTGCCGCCGCTGCTGCTGCCGCCGCTGCCGCTTTTGCCTTCGCTTCCTCTTCTGCTTTACGTTTTGCCTCTTCTTCTGCTTTGCGTTTTGCTTCCTCTTCCGCTTTGAGTTTTGCTTCCTCTTCCGCTTTGAGTTTTGCCTCTTCTTCTGCTTTGCGTTTTGCTTCTTCTTCTGCTTTACGTTTTGCCTCTTCTTCTGCTTTGCGTTTTGCTTCTTCTTCTGCTTTACGTTTTGCCTCTTCTTCTGCTTTGCGTTTTGTTTCTTCTTCTGCTTTACGTTTTGCCTCTTCTTCTGCTTTGCGTTTTGCTTCTTCTTCTGCTTTACGTTTTGCCTCTTCTTCTGCTTTGCGTTTTGCTACTTCTTCCGCTTTGCGTTTTGCTTCTTCTTCTGCTTTACGTTTTGCCTCTTCTGCTAACCTTGCAGCTTCATCTTCTTTTGCTTTTATAGCCAGCATCGAAGCTGACATAAGTGCAGTACCTATCATTTTAGAGCCAAATCCGATGGAAGAGTTTTCCCCTTGGATCCACTTTAAGTCAGTCATCATAGCGGCTTCATTGTCATAAGGGCATGACCTAGCAATTTCCTGACTATTTCCTGCCTTTAATGTGTAAAAATGGCTACCGCTTTCATTAATAACTTTCCACCGATCTTCAATAGAGGCATTTTTAATGACCGAGTTTATACCATTGTCTCGTCCATTGGTGCTAGTATATCCCTCAGAACGGAGATACGTTTTATTATTGTGGTTGTATGAAAAATAAGATTCCCCTTCTGCATCAAACTTGTGGAATCCATTATGCGCACTTTTGTAGGCGCTGCATTCCAAGTATTCATCCTTAGCTCCAGTTCCAGCACCAGCACCAGTGGCCCCGGCACCTGCGAAATCTCCAAGCAATAAAGCAATTGATGTTCGCATATCTTCTTCCGTATTAAAGAAGAAGCTTTTGCCTATATTTTCTTTTTTGTCATTTTGTACATAGAAATAGTACTTTCCATTCTGAGCAATCTTGACCTCATAATTTGCATCAGAAGGAGAGAAAGTCATGGCTTCATTAAGTGCCTTTTGTGCATCTTCTTCAGTATCATATCCTTTGACATTGCTATTGAAGAATACAGATTTATCATTTTTATCTCTAAGAATAAAATAAAAACGCTTATTCCCTCCACTCTGAAAAATTTGCCATTTTACATCATTAATAGGGTAATCACCTGTTCTGAGTATAACTTTTTCACCCTTTTCTTTTTTAGGTGTGTTTCTTTTCTTTCTTTTCTTTTTAGGCTGTTCCTCAGAGTCAGATGGGGTAGGGGGCTGAAATTTAGGGACTGCAATATTTGATGTTGTGCTTATTGCATCGCCGTCTTTAGCAACAAATTTGGCATTAGTGGTATTAGCTTCACCTCTAGTTCTGCTAGATTGCCCTTGTAGTAAAGAAATGGCTGCATTTATATCTGCTTCAGAATCGTACCAAGCGCTAGTTGCTATTTCTTGATGATTGCCAGCTTTTAAATCAAAATAATATTTGTTATTCTTTTGGTGTCTTTTCCTATCATAGCGCTCGGCGAGCAATCGGTTCTTATCGACGGATACTATACCATTATCTCTGCTTTTAGCGGAGCTATACCCTTCACTTATTAAATGAATTTTTCCATTTTTACGATAGGAAAAATAGTATTCTCCATCCTTTTCAAAACTATCAAAGCCGTCTTGAGTATTGCCTCCATTGGTTTGATAAAAGGAAAGAGGTTTGTAATCGTCAGAAGAGCCATCGGTTTTGTAAGAATCTTTAGTCTTCTCCACTACGTCATTGATAGGCGCTGTTGACTCTTCTTGTTCTGCTTCTTTCAGCAGTTGATTCCCCATGTTGTAAAGGCTTTCTTTAGCGCGGTTGCAAGCTTCTTGGCTGACCCAGCCGTCTTGAGAGCTAAGTATAGTTTTTCCATCAGAAACATAGCTGAATCCAAATTTTCCACCTTCGTTTATATCTATAAATGGGGCCCTCTTTGCAATGTGAACCAAAGCTTCTATTTTAGCTTTATCGCGATCAGGTTTGGAATCAAAAGGAATTGATTTTAGGATGGTTTGGCCATCATCATCAAGGAAACTAAAGAAGAATTTCTTACTCTTCTTTGTTTTAAAAGTGCGGACTTTCATAAAAGTTGGTTTGTTCGTTAAATATTAATCTTAACCACTAAAAATATATTTTAGAGGTTTAGATAATGTTCACATTTGGCTTTTATGAAGAGTTATCTTGTCAGCTGGCTTTTTGATATATACAATAATAATTCTTTTTTGACGATATCTGTTATTTTGTCAAGAAAAAAAATGCATAATTATTTGATTTTCAATTTTGTAAATTATTTGATTTTAGTTGATTCTCTCTATTCATAGTATTTTTTCCATTTCTGTTTGAGCATTTGAAGTGTTCTGCTCTCCATTGCATTTTCACTAGGTGTGTAAAAGACTTCATTCTTCAATTTTTCAGGCATGAATTCTTGTTCTACAAAGTTACCATCGAAATCATGTGAATATTTGTACCCCTTACCATAGCCATGATTTTTCATCAATTGCGTTGGCGCATTTCTCAATTGGAGAGGTACGGGTAGATTACCTGTTTGCTTGACGACGGCTTGCGCTTTATTTATGGCTAGGTATGCACTATTACTTTTTTCAGAATTGGCTAAATAAATTGTTGCCTGACTCAAAATAATTCTCGATTCGGGCATACCCACATTTTGTATGGCTTGCATCGTGGTATTGGCCATCAGCAAAGCATTTGGATTCGCTAGGCCAATATCCTCTGCGGCTAAGATGAGCAATCGTCTTGCAATAAATTTTATATCCTCGCCGCCTTCTAGCATTCTGGCTAAATAATACACTGCAGCATTTGGGTCACTTCCTCTGATTGACTTTATGAAAGCACTTATCGTATCATAGTGCTGATCTCCACCTTTATCATAAAGGACTAAATTTTCTTGAATAAGCTCCTGTACTAGCTCGTTTCGAATGGGGATATTTTCTGTATTCGCATTTACTACGATCTCTAAGACATTTAGTAGCTTTCTTGCATCCCCTCCTGATAATCTAATGAGTGCTTCATACTCTTCAATTTTAATATCCTTTTCTTTTAATATTTCATCTTTTGATATGGCTTGATTAATGATGCCGATCAATTCATCTTCGGTTAAATGATTCAAAATATACACCTGCGCACGGCTTAGCAGTGCTGAAATTACCTCAAAGGACGGGTTCTCCGTAGTGGCTCCAATGAGTGTAATGATGCCTTTTTCTACCGCTCCTAATAAAGAATCTTGCTGCGACTTACTGAATCGGTGTATCTCATCAATAAACAGTATAGGATTGGCCCGATTAAAGAATTGCTTTGATTTGGCTTTTGCTATAGTTTCTCTAATATCTTTTACGCCCGAATTAATTGCGCTTAGGGTATAGAATGGTCTTTCTAGAACTTGAGAAATGATAAAAGCTAAGGTGGTTTTTCCAACTCCTGGAGGACCCCAAAGTATAAATGATGGTACGCTTCCAGACTCAATGGCTTTTCGAAGGATACCCTTTTCCCCAACTAAATGCGTTTGGCCTATATAATCATCTAGAGACTTTGGTCTCATTCTCTCTGCAAGAGGTTTATTCATTGTTATATTATGATTTAGCTATGTTTTGGTAATAAATGCTAACGCGATTCTAATTGATGTAGTAAAATAATCTGTCCGTATTGATTAAGATGCTGATATTCAATTGTTTAATTAGGTAGCGGACTCAAGTTTTCAAGCTTTTACCAAAGCAGTCAAATTAATAATTCGCAATAAGATAATCATATTTATCATTACTATAAGCTCATTTTCAGTAATCTCAATCTAGTAGTGAAATAATGACATCATGGAGCGTATGCTGTTATTTTAGATGATTTTGGGTTTGAAAAGCCTTAAATTGAAGAATATCTAGCGTCGAATGCCACTCATTAATTTTTTATAAAAAAAAATAAATTTTTATATCTAGCTAAGATGCTAGTAAACAGTGGTATAAGTATTAAAATAAAATAAATGTAAAATAATTTTTAAATCAACCCAACCTCAGTTCTAAATTTCTCGTGTATCCAGGTGAAAGGATGTTTAAAATTCGATAAATAATAAATAAATAATTCGATTACCAGCATTCCATAAACCGTTTACCTTTTTATAACTGAGTATTCATGAGATTTTTATTCTCATAACCGATTTAAAAACGTTTTCAAATAAGCTAATCGAAAGCCTGTCGGGAAGGGAAACCCGACGGGGCTTTTTTTTAAAATGTTTAAATCAGTTATTCACTCATAATACTCCTTAGCCTTTAATATTACGGCAAGGATTTAAAAAGGAAAATAAGGTTTACAAATGAAGGTAAACGATTCACTCATAAAAGATTGTCTTGCGGGCAATAGGAAAGCTCAGTTTAGCTTACACAAGACTTGCTTCAGTATACTTATGAGTGTTTGCCTTAGATATAAAGTGGATAAAGAAGAAGCAAAAGCCTCTGTAAATGCGGGTTTCTTAAAAATCCTGAATAACCTAAACCGTTACAATCCTGAAATACCATTTGATGCTTGGATACGTCGAATCATGATTAATCATGTTATTGACGAGTTTAGAAAAAACAGAAAAGTCCAAGAATTAATTGAATACACCGATTTTGATGAAAAGCAAATTCCTAGCCTAGTTGATTATAATGAAGCAGATAAAGCATTTGATGCCTCAGACTTGGAAGCTATGATAAAAAGTTTGCCTCCTGTTACGCAAAAAGTATTCAACTTATTTGCTATTGATGGGTACTCCCATCAAGAAATATCAAAAATGCTTGGTATGAGTGAGGGAACATCCAAATGGCATGTTAACTCGGCAAGAAAAAAGCTCCAAGAAATCATAAACCAAAAGATGAATTCACAAAAAGTGATATAAATTAATGAGTAACCAATTAGACAACTTTTTTAAAAAGAAACTTCTCGATAGATCTTTCGACTACGACGACAACGTCTGGGAAGAGGCACGTCTGCTCATAGAAGAATCCGAAAAAGATAAGAAACGAAGGAAGTGGTTTGTAATATTTTCTAGCGCACTGATTATTTTTATGGTAGGTGCTACAGCGTATTATTTGGGTCGGGAAAGTGTAGAGCCTGTGACGCTTCCTGATGCAAGTGCCATTATTGCGGATAAAAATCCAACAAATAATACTTCCTCTACAAGCACAATAACAGCATCTCATAAGAAAGCCCTTAAAGTTAAGACCTCAGAATCTGAAAGCAAGGTGATTGGTTCAGTAGAGTCTAATGAAGAAGTTATTATCAGCGACCTTTCAAATAGAAATAAAAAGACTAGTACAAAAAAGAAAACTAATCCGCATAAGCTGAATACTAAAGATGAAACATATCAATTTGCTTTGGGAGCAGCAGGTATTGAACAAATGTCCGATATGCCTATTACAACAACTTATAATCCACACATAGATGCCGCTGCTGCCCAAAAGCAAGTTGACTTATCAAGGATTGAATCTACTAATAGTAACGATAGATTAACCGCTATTTCATTACTGTCAAATCCTATAGCGAATCTTGATTTTGTGACTAGTAATGATGTCTTGGATAAATTACCAGCGATAATGTATACTCCTGAGAATCCTACTAGTGATACCCATAGCTCTAAATTAGTTTTTGGATTACGAGCAGGAGCAGCAATATTCCCTTCTACGTTTACCAATTTTGATGGAGGAGCATTTGTACAATATGATTTCAATAGAAATATATCGCTCTCTATCCAACCGCATTATAACTACCAAGAATTGTCTCAGCAAACTACCGAAGAAACCGTAGTCATAAACGGATTTGGACTACGTACTTCCGCGTTCTCTTTGTCTCCAGAATCTATAAGAAGCATTCATGTACCGGTATTGCTTGCATACTCTTTTGGTGCGAAGAATTTAGATCTCTCAGAGGTATCTACAAAAAGATTTATGAAGCATAAAATCTCAACGGGTATCTCTTATGTATATCTAGATGGTATCACAGGAAGCATCCTAGAAAAAGAAACTTCAACATCTTCGTCAAATATAGAATCTGGATGGTTAGCCCCCTCATCATTCAACAGACACAATGCAGAAGTAATATTTGGTTATGAATACTTTATAAGCAAAAGGCTTTCTCTAGGAACTATGCTGAGATATAGAATTAGGAATCAATTTTCAGATGTATTCTTACAACTAAATCCAACGGTGGAACAACCAAATGCTTTATACATAGGATTGCAAGCTTATTATAGACTAAATTAAATAGAACAATTTACAAACTTGAACATATTTCACAGTGAAGAATAATTCATACACACACACTTTTACCTTTTTATTGTTAGTAGTATTACTGGCAAATTGTGAAAGAAATACCCTAGAATTACCACAAAACACACCTACTGCTCCAGATATAGAATTGGATATGTTAGTAGATGGTAATCCAGTAACGACTACTGCAGGACTCAAAGATATCTACAATGATACGGAACACATAGTAGACCAGGACGGAGTGTCCTCTTTTTCAGGTTCTCTCACAACAATAGATTGTGGTGTTGATTGCCCTAATTCATTTAGTATGCGTATTAGAAACTTTGAAGAAGGCCTAGCTAACTTTGATGTTAGCCAATCTGTCGCTTTACGATCTTACAAATTTAAAAATAATGAGGCAGAGTTATCCGATGCATTTCTTTTGGATTTAAATATCAGTACACAAGCAGCGAATCCAAAATTCTCTTGGATTTTAGAAAGAACTAGCGATCGATATACACAAGCCTTTTCAAACGACCTTAGGGTTTTTGACATTACAAATACCGCAGAAGCATTTGCTCAATTAACTATACTGGATGAAGCTACTGGCTTGACATCTTTCTATACCGAGCAAATACAAATCGAGAATTCCGATTTAGAGCCTGTATCATCAAGGATAGTAGTAGAACAAATAGTAGACGATAGTATAGCTTTGACTATTGAGCATAGTGCTTCAGTAGATTTTCTTCCCTTGCAAGAAACGCAATGGGGCTTTACAGACCTTAATGGTCAAAACCAACAGCTATTAACGATCTCAAAGGATGAAGAAATTCGCCTTAGAGTAGGGGATGGTAAGAGCATAAGAAATATAACTAATTTTTCTTCTACGAATGCGGGCACGAGAACGACTGTAGGTTTAGATATACAGTTCAATAACGATCAAGGCTTGCTGTATCATGAAGCTGATTTTGACTATCTTATTTTAGATAGAATAGAAAACGGATCTGCTTTATTCTTGCAAACTTTTGAATTTATCCTGGTTGATGAACAAGGTGTTATTTTTAGTTCTGCAAATGGGGAGCAAGACCCGGAAGCGCTATTTGAAATAACTAATGTCGAACCTTTTATCGAAAATGATAAGGGCCAAGAAACGGTGAAAATAGATTGTCAGTTCAGTTGTGTGCTATACGCTGCTGATGGCTCTCAAAAGACTATTGAAAATGCTAAAGCTACTATAGCATTGGCCACCCCATAAATCATTGCTTTGCGAAAAGCAACCGATTACATTTGTTAATCAGTTTGGAAAACAGCTGATGTAGTTACGGCTCAATAATGAAATATAAAGCTATATTTAAGTAGAGCTATGATAAAAAATCCAATAACTTAGAGGTATGTTATTGGATTTTTTATTGGTGTCATAATAAAAATGGTCTGGTGCATTTTTTACCCTTTCATAAGTAGAGAAGTTGTCCGCGTGTCATTCGGCGTGGCGAAAGCCAAAGCCCTGCAAACGGAGTGCGTGAGAGACAAGCGGTGGTAGTGGTATCCTCTGTATAGACACAATGCTTTGTGTCTATACAGAGGGTAGGAACGAACGACGCGGTCCTGTGCAGATGTAGGCTCTGCCGGA
Organism: uncultured Saprospiraceae bacterium; assembly: GCA_937923345.1. Lineage (GTDB taxonomy): Bacteria > Bacteroidota > Bacteroidia > Chitinophagales > Saprospiraceae > JALZVN01. The sequence continues at coordinate 4,364 of CAKZVJ010000170.1, read as the reverse complement.
GTATGCATCAGGATGGCCCATAATAATTATCTAAAATAAGACGCCCCATTCATGTCAACGATAGATCCGGTCATATAGCCAACACCCTCGCTGGCTAAAAATAAAACCGCTTTGGCAATCTCATCTGGTTGTGCAGCTCGATTTAAGGGACTCTGGGCGAGAATTTCTTTGGCTTGGTCTCCATGCAAATAAGGATAGGCCATATCTGTCTCCACAAATCCCGGAGCCAAAGCTGCTACGAATATATTATTTGGAGCAAGCTTTTTTGCCAGAGATTGTGTCAGCGAATTGAGCCCCGCTTTGGCAGCACCATACGCAGGGTGATCAGGTTCTCCTCGATAAGCGCCTCTAGAAGTGATATTGATGATTTTTCCAGAGCCTTGGAGCAGCATGTAGTTGGCAACACAAAAACAAATATTAGCTGGCGCATTCAGATTGACATCTATTGTTTTGCCCCATTTGTACTGCCATTCATTGTACGGAATTTTGTCTATCTCATGTGGAATATAGATCCCAGCATTGTTTATGAGGATATCTATTTGGCCATATTTTAGAGCTACATCCTTCACCATCTTGCGGACCTCTTCCGGTTTACTCACATCGCATCGTATACTATGATGCTCCATATTCCTCATTTCTATTTGTGTCTTTTGAGCTTCTACTTCATTGCTATAGTAGACCATTACCACCTTCGCCTTTGCGTCACCAAATGCTAGCGATATAGCTTTGCCGATGCCTCGTGTGCCACCTGTCACCAGCACCACTTTATCCTTAAAATCGAATGTCATACTTTTATTATTTAGATTCTCCATAAGAATTATTGTTCATAAAATAAACAAAGCTACCCTTGATTAGATCAAAGATAGCTCTATTTAATATTATACTCTTATAGAAAGTAAGACCTAAAAGATCATATTATTTTTCATTAGATTTTACAATCTTCTTTGTGTAGACGGCATCTCCTTTTTTGAATTCTATATAGTAGATTCCGTTGCTTAGATTAGATGTTTCTATGGTAGCCTTGACATCCGATCTGTCAACTGAAACGCCAGTCTCTCTACCTAGACCATCAAAAACTCTAATCTCGATGGCATTCATTTCTTCTACCTCTATGGTAATAAAATCTGTAAACGGATTTGGAAAAGTTTGTAGGTTTCCAAATTCTTCAGGAACCGCCTGATCAAAATAAATATGATGACGTGTCTCCTCTGCAACTGGTGGTGTGTACGGTGGATCTTCATCCTCTACCGGAGTAGTTTTTATGAACACTGGTGTTGCACTAAGCGTAAACTGCGGATTGCTCAACGGAAATGCTTCTTTCGTCATAGAAAAATCCCAGTACATCACTTCTGTTGTTTCGTTGAAGTATTCTCCGGCAAGCGTAATCGGTGCAGACGCCTCTTCACTTTCATCTACCCGCGTCTCTGCCCATGCAGCTATTATAGTTTCACCCTCTGCGTTTTCGAATACTGCTCCTTCGATAAATTCTGCTCCGTTTAATACCTCTGTTCTGGTCTTACTAAATGTATACCCTTTCAATACTTCAGCAGTTGTTTTAAAGGAAATTCCACCATTGGTGTATTCATGCGTATATACTTCTTTGTCCATAATAGGTTCATAAAGACCCATAAAATTAAACTCGGGACTATAGTCATTTGGAATACCGTCCTCTGCAATATTATAAATGTAGTATTGTTTTATATCTTCCTTATGTGATAAGATTAATGCCTTCATGTTAAAGTTCTTAGATGCCTCTTCAGAACCAATGTGATCCTTAAATTTCTTTCTAGGTATATTGCATTCTGTAGTGATGTACAACTTCTCGGGATAAGTACTTCCATCATATCCATATTCAGCCAAAACACTTTCAAAATCTTTTTTCTTTTGAACATAAAGCTGAGCAGCCTTGTCAGAATGTCTTTCGTACTTAAAACCGTTGGTCTCCAAATCCCATGTGCGGATTCCTTCTAAATGCGGGTAGGAATGAAAACTCAATACATCAAAATATGCTCCACCAGACAACGGATACTCCTCTGTAATCTTACCTCCATCTGGGTTATCACTGTGTCTAAGAACCGCATCCATGAAACTCGGAAATCCAACACCTCCTGTGCACACCAATGCATCCGGATTGTGATGCTTTATCACTTCGTAACTTACTCTCAGCATTCTATTGTACGCCCAGATAGGTGCGCCTAATGCATATGAACAAGGGTCAGGATCATTTTCGTACCAGTTCCCTTCTACACCTCTTGGTTTCCAAGCGTTGCCCCCATAATCAAAATCAGGCTCGTTCCAAATTTCATAAAATTTGATGTTCTCTCCGTACAGCGGCATCAATTTGTATAGATATACAGCAAGATAATTGGTATCATTTACTGGAGTACCATTTTCACCATTATCCCAGATTGGCGTCCACAGATTTTTGAATATTCTAGCATCTGTTTCTTCGCAATACTCATATTGTTCTCTGTGGTCTTCTGACGGATAACCGACTATGGCAACATTATTTTTCATACCCAACTCTCCATAGTAGTCAAAGGTAGAAGTACGAATATCGTATCCCCAGGATTCTAAAAAAAACTCCCATAGACCGGGTCTGAGGGTGTTTACTCCAGCTCCGTGAATTCCGTCACTAGTTTTACCGATTGCGATTTCTGCAATCTGTTCATCTGAATAAGGTGGATTGTATCCCATGTTGGTTCCGTAGCCAAATTCCTCATTATACTCAGGTACAAATTCGTTGGCGGTGTAGTTAGGTTGTTGTGCGAATGCTATCATGGGTAGAAAGCAAACCAACACTAGTGTGCGTAATCTTTTAAACATTTTCTATACTTTTTTAATTCTCAAATAAATTCTGACGGGGAGATATAAATCGGTATTTACTATAAACTCTTTCTATCTACGGGGAGTAGCGGGGAGAATTAATTATGGGAAGTATACATGGAGAAAAGCCAACATAGTGCCAAGTAGATTGGCGACAGTGACTTTCATTTAGAATATAGTATTAGCCAAGCCGCTCAAGCCTTATTTTATAGGGTTTTTGTCGGGATTTTTTTAACATATAAATGTAGTTATAATGTGATACTATATCACATATGTATACTCAAAAGGGTAGTCACAGATATACCCTTTAGCATGATGAGATACAATATATAATCTATATGTTGTAGGCTCACCTTAGCAAGATTGGCTGTAATCCTCTTTTGATATGACACAAAAAAATACCCTTTGCGATGTTCACAAAGGGCACTTTTTTATTTTTTTTGCTTAGGTCATTACTTGGAGTTTGCTATTGAGCAGGACCTCTCGGAGGGTCCACTTTGCCACCAGAAATTTTATCTCCATTCTTATATTCAAATTCCATGATGACTTGTTCTTCTTCATTATAAAAAATACTCTTGCCATTTTTCTTGCCATTTTTATAAGCCGTCTCTTGTTGCCTTTTTCCATTACTATAATAGGTGTTATATGCCCCATCCATAACACCATCGGTATATTCTATCAACTTTTGCGGTCTGTTGTATTTGTACTCTGCATAGATTCCGTCTATCTGCCCATTATCATAATCTACTCTCTTGGTTATAGCACCACTATTCGAAAATTCCAAGGACAAGCCACTTATTTGATCTTGATGATAATTAGTTATTTTTTTGATTTTATTAGTATCTCGACTATCATAGTAGACCACCCAAGTACCTTCTTTTTTATCATTATAGATAGGGCCTTCACTCGTGATAAATCCAAGATTGGGATCGAAGTTTTTTACATGTTTCAATCCACTTGCGCTGTAGTCGGTCACGACCGCTGTCGCAAAATCAATAGGTTTACTTTTGATGCCTTCAGTCTTTCCCGCGCCTGCCTGGGCACCGTCGGAGGAACCACCACATGCCATCATGAGGCCAAAAATACAGATGGCCATTAGTTTGAGGATATTTTTCATATTATCATTTTATTTTATGCAAAAATAACAATTGTGAAAAATATTTAAAATCCTTTCTACAAAAATGATGTTCAATTTTTACTGTACATTCGGCGTAGTTAAAGATATAGAATATGCAAGAAGAATCAGGAACAGAAAGATGCAATATCAAAATAGGCGGACTAGTGGAGGTCGTCCAGAAACAAGATCAAAGATCTGGAGCTTTGACACGCGGCTTGGTAAAGCGGATTCTGACGAAATCTAGTTCTCACCCGCACGGGATTAAAGTCCTATTGGATACTGGAGAAGTCGGCAGGGTAAAAGTAGTTTTGCCAGACGAGTAATTTTTTGGGCATGACTATTATTTGGGCGCTTGTATCTGGTGATCCGTTTGTACTCGACCAGCTGCATCGTCATTCAGCATATAGCTGACTTGTATTCG
>CAKZVJ010000169.1 GCA_937923345.1 uncultured Saprospiraceae bacterium | reverse complement strand
CATTCCCGTCCACTGATTGCTATGCAAGACTAAGTTTATCTTTCCCCAAGCTATATTCTCGCTGTTATTGTTTAAGAATTCTCTCACTGCAAAAAGGGATCTGCAGGTATCTACAAAATAATCTGTTTGCTCCTCTTGATTCGTCAAGTAAAATTCTTTGGCCAATGTATAAAACTGATTAGAGTCTTTTTCATCTGCTCCGAGTATGAAAGTAACAGAAGGTCTTACTTCACATTGGTCTACCTGTGCGCTTAGACTAAGGCAGAAAAATATGGTTGCGAATATGATGATGATATTTTTCATGATTACTATTTTGATTTAAAAAGTATTGCGCCCCTCCTCTATTTCTGATGCTCAACTACAATCATGGGCGAACAATACGAATGCATTTTGGTGTTAATAATTTTTTAATTCTGCTTCTCTGACGTGTGCGAAACCACCAGAGTGCACCTAAGGCTTCCCTTACTTGTACAAGTCACCAAAGCATTGCACATTGATAATTGCACATTGATAATTAACTTATGGATAAGAAAAACCTAGTATTTTCTCCTTTTCTGAATTTAAAAGTCCATGCTTCAATATGGTGCAATAATTCTTTCACTACTACAGGATCCATATCGGTGTCGACCATTTCTAGTTTGGCAATCTTACCTCTGATGTCAATCATCATTTCTAGTTGCAAACCATTTACTTTTTCTAGGCCGAACTTCTTTATCATTTCATCTATCTTTTTGCTAATTTCCATTTCTAAGAACTTAATCTCTCCAGTGCCTAGACTTGGTGCTTCTATGTCATAAGCCAATTTTAATAGCATCCCGTCTACTGGATTGGTGATCATCAAATCTGCTCCTACTCCACCTTGGTTGTACGCTAAAGTGCTGGTAGTTTGTATAGCACTATTCGGCACACCTTGTGGCAGAGGTAATGGTTGATCTACAGGTATAGCATTTTTATTTGTCGCTATTTCTCTATGATCGATAGCGATGAATGAAGTGTAGTTCGTCAATAAACTGTAGGCTAATCCCAACTTTGTCACTGCTTCGATTCTGATGTCGTTCGGTGCTAGCTTTATGTAGTCATCCAAAAGCTTGATTCTGTTTCTTGCCCACAGGTATTGAATCCCTGCATTAGATTCATCTGCCTGTGCATTTTCCGCATCGTAGATGGCTCTATAGTCTTCGCGTCCAGACTTACCTGTCAATTCTATATTTCCTTTCGCCTTCCCTCTGTACTTTCCAGTGACTACTACTGGTCTTTCGGCCAGTACATCGTTGATATTCGCGGGCTCTACATCATACACATCAAACTCTCCCCAATCGATTTGGATATCTGTCAAAACGGGTGCTGCGATAAATTCTCTAAAGTCTTTTGCTTTTGGAGCGGCTTCTTCTGCATCTAATACAAAAAGGGGCTCGGTATTTCCAACGTGTGCGATTCCTTCGATCAGGTATCTGTTGATAGAACTCCCGATACCAAAAGAATAAAAATTAAATTCTCCACTACTCTTTCTAATCAAATCATAGACCTCATCTTCTACAGAGATATATCCATCAGTGATGATTACCACCGATCTAGACAATCCTTCTTCACACTTTGGTATTTCCATCACTCTGTCTAGTGCGTTAAGCAAACGCGTACCGCCGCCTCCAGATGTATTGCTAAGCATCTGGATTGCATTTTTTACTTCTGTCGGGTTGGCATATACAGATTCTTGAGAATAGACATTAGCGCCGCTGGCAAAAAGCAATAGATTGAATTTATCATCATGACGGAGATTGCTCATCAGATTGCGCATCAACTTCTTAGTTACGTCCAATGGAAAACCATGCATGGATCCAGAGACATCTACTACAAAAAGATATTCTCGCTGAGGGATGTCTTTCAATTCAACTTTCTTCGGAGGTTGCACGGTAAGCATAAAATGATTTTCATCCTTGCCTTCGTGTAGTAACAAACCTGTATTTATTTTCTTCCCAGATAAGGTATACTTCAACACAAAGTCTCTATCCCCTCCATCTTTATCATCGGGATGTAAATGCACAAATCCTGTATTCATATCAGAGTAAGTAATAATAGTCTCATGCGTGGCACAGGTCATGTCTGCGATAGGCAAGCCCGCATTCACTTGGCAAGCGATATTGAAATCATAGTTAGGCGATATTCCTTCTGGAGTGTAGGCAACATTTTGTGCTAGTGCATTCTGGGTCTTTTGCTCCCCTGTAAAACGAGGTCCTACTACGGTTGGAAAAACAAATTCATATTCTCCAGACTGAGGAATAATTGTTTCTGTATACTTCAAGACTACCTCAATTACATCTCCAGGGATAATATTGGCCACGGACATCGTAAATACATTAGGTCTATCTTGCTCCAAAAGAGATACTCGTTTCCCTTCCTGCTTCGCTACATTGTAATTTGCTTTAGCTTCTTCCTTTCTTTGTATTTCGGCGTCAATCCTTCTTCCGTCTAATAGCATTACCATATCGTATACAGCAGCATTAGTCGACATTGGAAATACATATACCGCTTCTATGGGGAAGGCTCCAGTATTCTCGTACACCTGAGAGATTTCTACATCCGCTACCACTCCAGAAATGCTGACCTCTGCGTTCGTTGACTTGAGTGGCAAGGATTCAATACTAGAGTGATCACTGGTTACTTTGAAATAAGGCGACAGGGTTTTATCAGACTGAGCTACAAGGGATATTTCGTTGATAAAACATCCGAATAAAACTAGGGCGAAAATTTTAATTGCGTTCTTCATGATTACAGTTTTTATGTGTTATGAATCAATTACAAGTGCAATCTAAGGGCAAATCAAGGCTGATGAAGGGGTACTATAGCAAGTGGATACGCTGGATGAGTATTCGTTAGGATGTGGGTATTATTCGTTTTTTTTACTCAAAAAGTATAAAATATAGGCCTTTTGCAGATATAAACGCCTATGGTCACCTCTATTTTATTGAAGTGCCCAACGTTATATTAAGCAATTACGTCTCATGGTATAAAGACTAAATAATAAAAACTGAAACTATGAAAGATCTTATTCAAAGCTTATCTATGATACTAGTACTTTGCTTTTTCTTTTCTTGCAAAGACGATGACAGCAGCAACCCTGGAACAGAATCTGAAACCACAACAGAATGTACTTTTGAACAAGTAGACGCCGATATGGATGGGCTCATTGATGATAATGAGAGAGCTATCATGGAAGAGTGCTCTCAGGATGCTCTATTAATAAGCTCAGAGATTAAAGAGAACCTAATCGGTACCTGGCATTTAATCGGGCATGGAGAAGGCTGGGTTCCAACCATCTCGCAACCTTGCTCTTCAATAATTTTTGAGAGTGAACAACTGGCTTTTACTTTTGTAAACAGCTCTGTCGATACGACTATTATTTCAGACTGGGATATTATTGATGGCTTTGCTGGCCCATCGTTAGTATCAGACATTGGTTCATTTGGCGTCTTTTTTAGCACTTTTTGTAATCAATACATGTATGGTGATGCTACCTTTGTAGACGGCAACATGCACCTATACGAAAAGGCAAACTAATCGCGACATACCGCAGGTATCAAAGCACGACAAGGCGGAGCCGCGTAGAAGTGAGTGGTGGTAGCGGCATTCCGATGCCTCGTAGAGACGCAAAATCTTGCGCATCAGCGCAAAGCATTACGCCTCTAAGGGCATCGGAATATAGCGGACGACACGACGCCCTCCGATTTTCTCGGAGTGGCGGCACTCCCAAAATAAACCAATCATTTCTTGTAATGCATCGACACAAATTTACGTTAACAAGCCCTTTATAATAAGCCTCGTCAAGCTCCTCTTTAGAATATTTTTTCAGCTGACGCAACGTTTTCTACCACATCTGCATATTACCTAATATCAGCTGATGACAGAAATAATGTTGTAAACCAGTGTCTAAAATCTTAGTTTAGCTACGATCCTAGACCGCAAAATGAAAAAAATGAAAAATTCAAGAATATTATTTTTCCTATTAATAGGATTGCTGATAGGAATGAGCTCCTGTAGAGACGACGAAGATAGAATCGTAGAAATAATAGACCCTAACCCAGGACTAATGATTGAGGGAACTGTGTCTGGCCAAGTAACTGATAGTAATGGAAATCCGATTGACAACGCGATTGTTAGCTTGGAAGGAGAGCGTATCGCAACAAACCAAAATGGTCTATATTCTTTTAGCGACATGCCACTGATGGAGGGATCCAGAGTGGTCCTGAATGTATCTAAGGCGGACTACTTTGAAACATCAAGAGCGTTCACAACAACTAGAAACAGATCCATAGTGAATTTTGAATTAGTTTCAAAAATTGCAAATTTCACCACAGTGGTCTCCACAAATGAAGCCGCACTAAATGTATCAGTAAATGGGCTAACTTCCTTCATCAACATACCTCCCAATGCTTACGTTTTAGATGGAACAAGTGCCCCGTACGATGGGCCAGTAAGAATATTCATGAGCCTCATCGACCCTAGTGATAGAAACAGTATGAACTCCATCCCCGGAGATCTAGGAGGTATTGATGCAAACGGGGAAGAGGTTCAATTGGGGAGCTTCAGTATGCTTGCTGTGAACTTAGAAAGTCCATCAGGACAAAAGCTAAACCTAATGGAAGGTATGGAAGCAGCCATTAGATTTGCTATCCCTGCAGAGTACGTAGATAACGCTCCTGCTACCATCCCACTTTGGCATTATGATCTTGATTCTGCTACTTGGCGTGAGGAAGGATCTGCAAATATATCTGCAGATGAAAACTTTTATGAGGGTACTGTAACTCATTTTTCGTTTTGGAATTGCGATGCTCCTTTTCCATTGATCAATTTATCCGGAAGAGTAGTTGACGAAAATGGCCTAGCACAACCTGGAGTGGATATAAGAATTACAATTCTGAGTAGTGGTTTGACTCGTGGTGGGCAAACCGATTCGAATGGGGAATTTTTGGGAAAGGTTCCTAGTGGTGAAAGATTAAAAATAGAATATAGTCGAAGGTTCGCATGTGTTGATCTGAGGGAAATGGAAGAAATAGGACCTTTTGAGAGCGATGCCGCGCTAGATGATTATACATTGACTTTTCCTAACGAGGAGTTTAATACCCTTTCTGGAAGAGTATTAAATTGTGATGGTCAGGCTAGTCCGACTTCCTTTATATTACTCTCCTCCAACAACGGTGGGGTAATGAATTTTATTCCAGACAACAATGGTAACTTCAGTATTACCATTCCTACATGCTGGACAAACATAGTCTTGAATGCTTTTGACTTTGATGGTGGATTTACTACAGACCCCATACTATTTCCAAATGGCATAGTGGAAGACATTGTGGTACCAGACCTTAGCCTTTGTACAGAAGATATGAGTTTTGTCGAACTAATTCATGAGGGTACAACATACCGCAATGAGCTATGTGAAGCATTTTTCAAAGGGGACAATTTATTTATTAGTGCCAGTATGCGAGACAGTTTGCCCTTAGGGCCAATCGGTGCATCATTATCTGTCCTAGACTTTGGAACTACAGTGATAGCCCCTGGAGACTATATTACGGAAAGATTTAGATTTAATTTTGTCGATGACGCTGGAAATATTCATGAACTTAGGTGTAACTCCCAAGACCCTTGTGATATAGATATTACTATAGAATCTGTAGGTCCTATTGGTGGCTTTATAACAGGATCATATTCTGGTACAGTTAGAGATACCAATACGGATTTTCCTGACGACACAGACATAATAGGAACCTTTAGTGCTCTGAGACAAAACTAGCCCATTGGAAATCAATAAAATCATATCAGGATGTCATAACAAAAGACCAGAGGCCGAAAGAGCTTTGGTACAGAAATACTCTGGTCTTTTGTTTACCCTTTGTCGTAGATACTGTTTTAGACAAATGGATGCTCGAGATGTATTGCAAGATGCGTTTCTGATTATCTTTAAAAATTTTCACCAATTTGATCAAGCAAAAGGTCAACTTGAACCTTGGTTGAAAAGAATCACTATCAATGTAGCCTTGCAGCACAATCGTTCCAAAAAGATATACCCCATTGAAATAAGTGAAGAAACTCAAAACACCCCTAAGGACGAATCTTTTGCCATAGATAAGATGTCTGCAGACGAGCTGATTGCCTTAATTGCAAAACTTCCTACGAAGTATCGAACTGTATTTAACATGTACGTGGTCGATGGATATAGCCACAAGGAAATATGTACAGCACTTAGCATAAACGAAGCCAGCTCTAGATCAAACTTGTCAAGAGCGAAAGGTATCTTAAAGAAAAATATTTTAGCGAATAAAAATTATGACTCATGTCGGATCACAAATTAGAAAAAGAGTTTAGAGAGAAGCTCGACGGTCATATTTCCCCAATTGACTCAGATGCACTATGGGCCGACCTCCAAGAGAAAAGAGGGGTGAAAAAACCTACCAGAAGAAAAAGGGTTATTTGGACTTTGCTAGGATTACTATTATTAGGTGGAATATACTGCACCATATCTAACTTAAACACCAGGCATCATACTAAAAAAAATACAAATGTTCCATGGAGTACGTCTTCTATTTCTGAATCAAACATAAAAACTAGTTCAACGAAAAGCACCAATGATAGTAAGAGTCAACATTCGATACCTAATGAAATAGAAGGTTCAAAAGTTATACATAGTGAATCATCAGAAGTAGTCCCCTCTAAGGATAAAACACAAGTAGTAGAACCAGATACAAAGTCTATACTAGATATATCTACGCCAACTACACAAAACTATAATGTATCATCAAGCAATATCAACCATAGCGATGAGCATATCAACCAGCATTGGAGTCCCAACTCAAATATGATTCTGCAAGAACACATTAAGCAAGATGGAAGTGTTTTTAAAATCAATGGCACAAACACTGGACTAAAAAAGACAGAATCAAACATAATGGAGGATGAACAAACGAAGGCTGATGATGTGGATAAAACTAAGCAATACAATGTGACAATAAATAAAAACATAATCGCAGAAAACACTTCCTGGTTAACCAACAAAATACCACTCTTAGGCCTGAGCTTAGTTAACAACGATATTGAACAACCACATTTAAAAAGGATACCAAGCGATTTAGGTATTAGCAAATTTGAAATTGGAGCTTCCTTCAATTATGAATATGCCTTCCGCAATTTAAAATCAACCGCAAGTGAATTCAGCAGTGTTGGTCCAGCCTATGCCGACTTAAGAAGCGATTCTGAAAAATTTATTGAGTCCTATAGGGCAAGTCTTTTCCTAAGACATAATTTCAAGCACAATTTCAGAGCATCTGTGGGGATTGAGTATACCCAATTAACCGAAAGGTTTGACAGCAATATTTTTCTGGGTTCAGAACTTAGAATCGATAGCACAATAAGTGTAGCACCTGTAAAATTTGATTCTTTTAGAGTTAGAAAAATTCACAACAGATATACTAGCCTCAATATTCCTATTCAAATTGGAAAATCATTTGGAAAGAAGAGGTTGTCCTATTTCCTCGACATAGGGGCTATGGTAAATATTTCGTTTGAGAAATCTGGTCAGATATTTTCTAATTCTCAGATGAATCCTGATTTTTTAGAGTTAAGAAGCTCCGTTGAAGAACTTCAGGAAGATTTATTTAAAGTATCCTATATGGCTCATGCAGGATTGAGTTATCAGTTGGACAATAAAACAAAACTTGAATTGGGGCCTCAATTTCACTCTTCATTTACACCAGAATTGAGAATCAACTCTATAGAAACAAGCAGGAGTTATCTGGGCCTACGATTTAATTTGGTTAGAAGATTATAAAAGGTAGTGTCTAATAGGGAATGGAGAATGTTAGTTATTTAGCAATTGAAAATATTGGACAGCTTTTCTCCTAGATAATATCATCTAATACATCTTGCATACCTGGCGGATGCAAATTGTCATTCTCCCATTTATTTTTTAAATAGGTATAGAAAAGAATTCCAGCGATAGCACCGACAATAACGCCACCCACATTGAGTAGAATAGTATTTTCTAGATACTCTACAAAGAACAAACCTATAATCACACCAAATACTATTTGTGCTCCATAAAAAATGCCTACACCAGCAAAGGCAAAACCCCATCTGCTTTTATCATGATACCCCGCTAGATCGTGAAATGATTTTCCAATGTAATATATCGCAAGTAGACCTAGCATATCTTAATAATTTAGTTAGATAAGGAAAAACCAAGTTATGATATATTTAGGCCTTAATCAAGCATCCCTAGGCAGGGTAATTCCTTCACATGATGATACCGCAAAGTAGCTGCTATACACTTTGCCAACTCTCTCTTAGGCACCTTATCATTCATGTGAAACACAATCGCCCTATTCTTTTCATACTTGAAGGTATCGCCATACACTTCTCGAAAAGTGGCGACTAGTTTACTCGTACATTTAAAATATACCGCATATTGATCTGGTACTTTAGCTTTCCAGTCCATGCGCAAGGTACTCCCCTTCTTCACTAGATAGCTCGGTTCGCTCCACTTCAATGTTTCTTCTATAACTTCCACTCCTTCTGTCTTTTTCGCTGTATCCAAAATCAATTTACGGATGGCATTTAATTTCTTTTGGACGGGCGCAGGATAGGTAGATATTTTTTCCGCTACGGCAGGGTTGGTGTTGATATGAAGACTAGGTGGCATGATTTAATTTTGGAATTAATTAATTAACTCTTTTGCTCTTTGAAACAAAACCTCAATAAATCTATCTGATATACTCTTTATTTCTTCTGTAGATAATTTTTGATTATAAGACTTAGATATTTCAACATCAGAAACTGAGTCACCCCTAATGACATATTCAAAAGTCTTGAATTTAATGGACAAATTTAGAGACAGTCCAAGTCCACTTTCATCTGGTCTAGTAACAGGGTTTTTTAAAGTAACTTTTAAACCTACATACTCTATATTTTCATTTTCCGATTCTCTGAACCCCTTCTGTATATATGGTTCGAAAATTCCTACCCTATTATTCTTAGGTGATTCGTATACTTTTTTATGCAAAACATCACCAAATATACCCTCAAATACCTTAGACTTTTCCAAAATCGCATCAAACAAATTACTTATACTTTCATCATATACATTCATGACAATTTTATCACTTCTTTTAGGAGTACTGGGCAATCCACTTTTAATTTGCTTTTTCCAAACTTCAATTTCTTTGACTAAGTCTCCCTCTTCCTCCACTGACTCTCCTTTCGCTGCTTTTAAGGATATCTCTAATGACCAAATCAATTGCCTCCCTAAATAGTCAATAAAAGCATCTGTATTTCCAGCATCTGCCTGACTCAAGGCATATAGATAATTTTTCTTATCCGCACTTTTCACAATTATTGGCGGATAGTCATTTTTCATCAAATGATAATTCATCAATAATCTACTGACTCTCCCATTACCATCATCAAAGGGATGTATCAATACAAACTTATAGTGCAAAAAAGCAGCAGTAACTAGTGGATGGGCATCTTGACTATCATTATACCATTGAAGCAGATCATTCATCTTTGCAGGCACTTCTTGCGGCTCTGCATATCTAAATATCTCTCCACTTTTAAGTACGACATGATTGGGATGCTCTTTGTATTCTCCAACTCTGATTTCTCTTCGTGTCGGCTGACCAGTTTTGGTAATTGCATCTGACCAATAATTTTTGACCAAAATTAATCTATTCAGTTCTCGAATATCACTTTCTGTTAGTTTACGCTCTCTTGCCTTTGCCCAATCATCTATAGTATATATAGCAACATCGTGAGCACGCATTTCATTAACTTCCTTAATGGTATTATTCTCTACCCTAAATTCATCACCCAATCTTAGCAATAACTTAGTATCCCCATAGGTCATAGTATTACCCTCAATATGGTTAGAATTATAATTCCATTCTAATCTAAACTTCTGCCACAATACAGATTGATTCTTTTCACTCAAAGGACTGAGTTGCTTCAACTCCTCCATTAAACTATCAATTTCATTAAGCATCACTTGCATATAGATCTATTGTATACTCTAAATTCAATATAAAGTTAAATCAATTATGGACTAATTGCACAATTAGCTTAATGCTATTTAATCAATCTGAGAATTAAGAATAAGCTTCTACAATATTCTCTGCAGATACGCCACATCCACCTCCTCCCAATTCTTCACCGCATACTTTACTCCCTCCTTTGCAAAGACCTCTTGATTCTTCTCCCCCATACCCAAAAATGCAAGCCCTAAATTACGAGCCGTTTTCAAGTCCCACACACCATCACCTACTGATAGAATATTATCAAACTCCGACACCCCATATTTGGCCTTTGCTGCATCGATGGCCGCCGTTACAATCTCCTCTCGCGACTCATATCCATTACAGCCCATCAACAGCTCTTCCTTAAAATAAATATTCGTCTCCTCCAACTTATATTTCGCGGGCGTATATAGAGATCCCGTCGCATAGGCAAAATGAAAATTAGGATGTGCCTTGAGCATCTCCACTACCTGGCGAGCACCAGGCAATTCCACAGGAGCTACGAACTCTTGAATATTGCTCGTCATGATTTCTTCCAGCAATTCAAAAGTCATCTCATCCGGCTCCACCCCAAATTGAGCAATATAGTTTTCCTTGAATACATGCGTATCTGTGATGTGCGTATACTTTTCCCAATTCGTATTTATTTCTTGTATACCAACCGAGCGCATCGCATCTTCAAAAGCACCCAAGTGATGGCTTTCTGATTGCGTCATCGTGCCGTCTATATCGAGAATAAGTAGATTCATTAAGTTTCTTTTGAGGCAAAGATAGGAAAAAGAGGTTCTAGCAACTAGCGGCTAGCTGCTTCTCAAACAAACACACAAATATGACGCTGGCGAAACCACCACAGTTCACCAAAGACAATCTAAGCACATACAAGTCACCAAAGAAAACTATGGTGACTTGCGCATGTAAGAAAAGAACTTAGGTGCGCTGTGGTGGTTTCGAACACGCCAGATGGGTCTCAGCGTTCTCTGAGTAAAATACGTATCCAACTATGTGGTTAAAATTATAATTCTGGTATTAGCAACTAGTTACTAGTAGCTAGCAGCTAGTTGCTAACACCTATTTCCCAACACCTCTCTAAACCAATTCACTCTCCCTAGGCTTCCTAAACACCAACGCATCCTCAAAAGCATCCAGCACAATTTTACTTCCCCGTTCCACACGATTGTGCAGCAACTCTTTAGACAATGTATTCAATACCTTCTTCTGAATGATACGCTTTACCGGTCTGGCCCCAAACTCAGGATCATATCCCGCTTCCGCCAAGTAGCGAATCGCCTGATCAGAAAAGCCAATTTCTATGTCTTCTTCCTTCAAATCTGCTCGCAACAAATCCAACTGAATTTTGACAATATCATAAATATGCTTTCGAGACAAAGGCTCAAAAATGGCCACCTCATCTATACGATTCAAAAACTCAGGGCGCAGAGACACCTTCAGCAGGTCCATCACTTTTTGTGAAGAACGCTCCACTACCGCATCTCGATTCTTATCCGTCAATCCTGCAAACTCCTCTTGGATCAGCTCAGACCCCAAATTAGAAGTCATGATAACGATGGTATTTTTAAAATTAGCCACTCGACCTTTATTATCTGTCAGACGTCCATCATCCAATACTTGCAACAAAATATTAAACACATCCGGATGTGCTTTCTCGATTTCATCCAATAGCACCACAGAGTATGGTTTACGGCGTACCGCTTCGGTCAGCTGCCCACCTTCATCATAGCCTACATAACCTGGAGGCGCACCGACCAATCTTGCTACAGAATGTTTTTCCTGAAATTCACTCATATCGATACGCGTCATCAGATTCTCGTCGTCAAACAAATACTCAGCTAGTGCTTTAGCCAATTCTGTTTTCCCAACCCCTGTTGTACCGAGAAACAAAAATGAACCAATCGGCTTTTTCTTATCCCCCAATCCTGTTCTAGACCTGCGTATAGCATCAGACACCAAGGTCACCGCTTCATCCTGCCCCACTACACGCTGATGGATTTCATCTTCTAAGTGTATCAGTTTTTCACGCTCCGTTTGTAGCATCTTACTTACAGGTATCCCCGTCCACTTCGCTACAATTGCTGCAATGTCTTCCGAACCTACTTCTTCCTTTACGAGTTGGCTTTCCTTGTTTTGCAAGTCTACTATCTGCTGTTGGTACTCTACTAATTCTGCCTCCAATGCAGGCAACTTCCCATACTGTATTTCTGCCACCTCACTAAACTTCCCTTCCCGCTCGAGCTGCTTCGCACGAACGCGCATATCTTCTATTTCTATCTTTTTCTCTTGCAGGCCGAGTACAACCTGCTTTTCATTTTCCCATTGCGACTT
>CAKZVJ010000168.1 GCA_937923345.1 uncultured Saprospiraceae bacterium | reverse complement strand
CGCAACTGCACAATTTACATTACCCATATAACTAAAGTCAGGTATCGTTGTTGGTGGCTCATTTACTGTCACCGTTTCTGATGATACTTCTGATGGACAATCTGCTGACTCTACCTGTAAGAAGTAGGTATAACTTCCTGACGGTAGACTTGCAAATTCTATCGATTGTTCTTGACTGATCAACACTCCTCCTAATGCTGGATCTGCATCATACCATGAGTAGGTTGCGCCTGCTACTGTATTTCCAAATAACAAAACAGATTCTCCTTCGCATACATCACCTACACTGGTGATGATCGCTTGTGGTACATCATTAATCGATACACTGATCGGTTCTGATATCGCTGTACAACCATTCGCATCAGTCACCTGTACTCTCCAGTCTCCTGATAAGTATGAAGCATTCGCATCATCTATCGATGTATTTGGTGCTCCCGTTGTCAGGCCTGGTCCCATTAAAGTGCTCTGTGATGCACCTAGTGGGCCTATCCATTCGAACATTGTTCCACTTGTACTAGTGCTCAACTCAATTGGCTCGCCTGCACAATTTGGTCCGTTTACTGCTATCGTCGGTGTCTCCGGTTCTGGTAGGACAGAAGTGATTTCTACTTCCGACACAGAAGTACATCCTTCATTGTTTGTTACTGTCAATGTATAGGTTCCGTTAGATGCTTCAGATACACCAGATACTACTGGGTTTCTTTGATCTGAGGTGAAGCCATTTGGTCCACTCCACGCAAAGCTTACACCTAATGGGGAGTTCGCCTCTAAGAATAGGTTATCGCCATCACAAATTGGTGTGCCCGTTCCGCTTGGCGCTGCACTAGAGGCTGTTAAAGCATCTATTACAAAGGCCGCTGAGCTTATTTCACAGCCATCGACATTTACAGTTACTGTATAGTTACCTGCATTAACTGCATCATCTAATGGGAAGATCACAATCTCATTGGTTCCTAAGCCCGATACATTCACACCACTTGGTATGTTCCATGTGTAGGTTACATTCGTTCCAGTTTGCGCTGGAGTACTCAATATCACTTCGCCTCCTTCACATACCGGCCCACTGCTGGTAATGATCGGATCGCTTACTAACTGATCTACCACTTCTTCTACTTGAATTGTTGCATTTGCGCTACATCCATTAACGTCGATAATGTTTACCGTATAACTTCCATTATTTTCAGGACTTGCATTAGCAATTATTGGCGCAGCTTGATTTGACATAAACCCGTTTGGACCAGTCCATTCAAATGCTATAAATCCACTTGTATTTCCATCTTGAAGAACTTCAAAACTTAAATCGCTTGGGGAGCAATCTGTACTAGGTGTATATGATGCTGCAATGCTGATATTAATCTGCTCTTCTACAGCTACTATTACAGTCTCTACTAAATTATAAACACAAACTTCATCAAATACTACAACGGTAACTTCATATTCTTTGTCTACTAGACAAGGTCCGAAGCTAGGTGCATTTGAAGTAGATAAGATTGTAGGATTTCCTACTTCTCTCCATTGATATTGTACGTTTGTATAATCAGTTACTACACTCAAGAAAACACTTTCTCCATAACATACAGGTGCTTCATTTCCAGTAACTATAATATTTGCCGGGAAGCATTCTATCATAGTAGGATCATCTGAAGTTCCTAAATCTCCAGGTTCTCCTGGATTATTATCTCCGTGCATTCTACCTGAATCAGATATATCTGAAACCCGTAGCGTATTACCCATACCATCCATCAAAACGTTTCCATTTTGATCCATAGCATCACCTGCTGTGGAAGTCTGATTTTGTAATGGAAAATCTGCTAGATTTGGATCTATTATTACTGTAATTTCAAGATCAATCTCTTGGCCTGGTTGCAGTAAATCTGCATTACTACCCATAAAGAATTCAATATCTGAAGCTCCATTGTATGCAGTATTCAGCACAGGATTATTGGTAGCAGTACTATTCACCATGATTGGTGCACCAACTACACTTATAAATCCAGCTCCCAATTGATTGGCTAAATTATCTTGTAATGAGAGATTAGTAAGATCTACAATACCTGAATTCTGAACTCCTATACCGAAGACAACTTCTAAGTCACCATCAGCATTTATGGTGTTACTAACAATGTATTTGATATTACTAATCATACCAACAGGTTGAATTCCTGCATCACAAGTTAATTTCTCTCCTTGGCTAGCGTCAAAACTAAATGTAGGAGTAGTGCCTGTACTATCTGCATCACTGTCTTCTCCTGGAGTCCCAGAATTTTGTGTTGCAAATGTAAATTCATCCCCAAATTCAGATGTTGTTACATCAAATTCAATAAAGTAATCTCCACTAGGAATATCCTCAAATAAGTAGTTACCGTTAGCATCAGTCATTACAGTTGCAACTGGAAGTCCAGTGTTTGCATCAAATAAAGTAACAGTTACTCCTTCAACACCAGTTTCACCTGGATCCTGAATTCCATCTCCATCAGTATCTATCCATACAAAGTCTCCAATATTTGAAGTAGGAATAATTCCTGCATCGATTGTCAGATCATCTCCCATAGTAGGATCAAAATTGATCACGCTTGTAAATCCATTTTCATCTGCATCACTATCCGTTGATCCATTACCGTTACCAGTAGGGGAGAACTCAAAATCTCCTGCTAAGTCAGGGCTTGTGCTTGCATCAAATTCAACAAAGTAATCACCTGCTGGTAAATCTTCAAACAAGTAATTACCATCTGCGTCAGTCATTACAGTCGCGATAATTGCCCCTGTATTAGCATCATACAAATTCACAGTTACACCTTCTAAGCCCATCTCACCTGGATCTTGTACACCATCTCCATCCGCATCAATAAATACTGTATCTCCTAGATCGGCAACTGGTATTACTCCAGCATCATGTGTAAGGTCATCTCCACTAGTAGGATCAAATACAAAATTTGGTGTTTGACCGCTTGCATCTGCGCCACTATCGTTGGTGCCATCTCCATTACCCATTGGAGAGAACTCATAGTTCCCTGCATTACTTGTACTCGTATCAAAACCAATACTATATTCTCCTGCAGGTACGTCTTCAAATAGGTAAGCTCCGTTTACGTCCGTAAATACTGTATCTAAAGGATTACCTAGATTATCAAATAGTATTACCATGACATTCTCTAATCCCATTTCATTAGCATCTTGGATACCGTCTCCATCTGAATCTACCCATACATAATCACCAATATTTGCAACTGGGCTTATACCGGCGTCATGATCCAAGTCATCACCCATTGTAGCGTCAAAACTAAATGCTGGACCCTGTCCATTAGCATCTGCTTCGCTATCCATTCCACTTTGCGTGAATGGGAAATCTGCTACACCTGGAGTAGTACTTGTACTTAAGTCATAGTTAATTGAATAGTCTCCACTTGGGATATCTTCAAATAAATAATTACCATTCGCATCTGTAACAGTAGTAGCTATTACCATACCTGTTGTAGCGTCAATAAGCGTAACTGTAACACCTTCTGCTCCCATTTCTGTAGTGTCTAGAATACCATCTCCATCTGCGTCAATCCATACTGTATCACCAATGTTTGCACTTGGTACTACACCAGCATCCCAGCTTAAGTCAGGGCCTGCTGTCGGATCAAAGCTAAATGTTGCTGTATTTCCATCTCCATCCGCATCACTATCATTAACTCCATTTCCTGTACCTGGCTCTGTAAACGGATAATCAACACCTGATGTATTGGTACTAAGATCAAAGTTGATGAAGTAGTCACCCATTGGGACATCTTCAAATAAATACTCTCCATTAGCATCGGTGATTGCTGTACCAATAACAGCTCCTGTATTGGCGTCAAATAAAGTAACTGTTACACCTGCTAAGCCCATTTCATTAGGATCTTGTATGCCATCTCCATCTGTGTCAACCCATACAAAATTTCCAATATCATTTACTGGTATTATACCTGCATCTATTGTCAAATCATCTCCCATGCTTGGATCAAAAATAAAGTTCATCGTAGTACCGGTACTATCTGCATCACTGTCACTTGCATCATTACTTCCGGCATCCGACATTGTAAATACTGAACTTTCTCCACTTGATCCCACCACATCAAATTCAATATAATATTCTCCCGCGGGTACATCTTCAAATAAGTACATACCGTTTGCATCTGTAAATACCATAGCTACTGCAACTCCGTTGCTGTCGAAAAGAGTAACGCCAACATTCGATACACCCATCTCGCCTGCATCTTGGATACCATCACCATCTGTATCTTCCCAGACAAAGTTTCCTATATCTGCACTTGGAACTATACCAGCATCATGGTCTAAATCATCACCAAGACTTGCATCAAAGCTAAAGCTTGGTCCTTGTCCATTTGGATCCGCTTCACTATCCATTCCACTTTGTGTGAACGGATAATCTGCTACTCCTGGGGTAGTAGATGTACTCGTATCGTATGCTATAAAATAGTCTCCACTAGGAATATCTTCAAATAAGTAATTACCATTTGCATCTGTTATTGCTGTTCCAATAACTTCTCCGGTATTCGCATCAAATAAGGTGACAGTTAGGCCAGCTACTCCCATTTCGGAAGGATCTTGAACACCATCTCCGTCTGCATCTAACCATACCGTATCACCTATATTAGCACTTGGTACTACACCAGCATCCCAACTTAAATCTGGCCCATTAGCTGGATCAAAGTCAAAATTCATGGTAAAACCATTTGCATCTGCATCACTATCGTTGGCTCCATTACCTGAATTCATCATAGTGAATGGGAAATCAACTCCATTAGTATTCGTACTCAAATCAAATCCGATATTGTAATTTCCAGCTGGAATATTTTCGAATAAGTACTCTCCATTCGCGTCAGTCATGACCGTAGCGATTACTTCTCCAGTATTACCATCATATAAGGTAACCGTTACGCCTTCTATACCCATTTCTCCTGGATCTTGGATTCCATCGCCATCAGCATCTACCCACACATAATTTCCAATTCCCTCTACTGGTATGATACCCGCATCATGTGTAAGGTCATCTCCCATAGTTGGATCAAACATGAAACCAGGTGTTACTCCATTTGGATCAGCCTCACTATCATTTGTGCCGTTTCCAGTACCTGATTGAGTGAACTCTAACATCCCTATGCCCGATCCGTTGGCATCAAATTCTATGTGATAATTTCCAGCTGGAATATCTTCAAATAGATACATTCCATTTGCATCTGTAAATACTGTAGCAACTGGCAAACCTGTATCATCATCATAAAGTGTAACTGCTACATTTTGTACACCCTGTTCATCTGCATCTTGAATGCCGTCTCCATCACTATCTATCCATACATAGTTTCCGATGTTTGCAGTGGGTACAATTCCTGCGTCATGGTCTAAATCATCACCCATACTTGCGTCAAAACTAAACGCTGGTCCTTGACCTGCTGAATCAGCTTCACTATCGCCTCCACTTTGTGTAAAAGTATAGTCACTTGCGCCAGGTGTGGTGGCAGTGCTTATGTCATAACCAATTTGATAATCTCCGCTTGGAATATCTTCAAATAAATAATTTCCATTCGCATCTGTAGTAGTAGTTGCTATCACAGCACCCGTAATTGCATCAAATAAAGTTACAGTTACTCCAGCTACTCCCATTTCAGAAGGATCTTCAATACCATCTCCGTTAGCATCTATCCAAACTGTATCTCCAATATTGGCTGTTGGAAACAAACCTGCATCAATTGTAAGATCATCTCCAGTTGAGGGATCAAAATCTATCAGGCCGGAGAATCCACTTGGATCTGCATCACTATCATTTGCTCCATTTCCACTATCTGCTGATGTAAAGCTAAAGTCAGACCCTAACGTACTTGTACTTGGATCAAATCCTACAAAGTACTCACCTTCCGGTATATCTTCAAATAAGTACATACCGTTTGCATCTGTAAACACAGTATCTAGCGGCACTCCTGTATTGAAGTCATATAATATTACCTGGACATTTTCTATTCCTTGTTCCCCTATATCTTGTATCCCGTCCATATCTGTATCAATCCAAACGTAATTTCCAATGTCCGCAACAGGCACTAAACCAGCATCTATTGTCAAGTCATCTCCAGATAATGGATCAAAACTAATAGTACCAGTACTGCCCGATGCATCTACATTGCTGTCTGCATCGCTAGAACCTGTATTCATATCTGTAAATATAAAATCTTGAGATCCACTTGCAGTAGAATAGTCAAATACTATTTCGTAATCTCCAGCTGGTAAATTTTCAAAAAGATACATACCTGAAGGATCGGTGAATACAGTATCCAATGGCAAACCTGTCGTTGCATCAAATAATATTACCTGTACATTGTCTACACCTACTTCTCCTGGATCTTGTACACCATCGCCATCAGTATCTATCCATACATAGTTTCCTAAATCTGCTGCTGGGATAACGCCAGCATCATGTGTAAGATCATCTCCCATAGTAGCATCGAAACTAAAGCTAGGAGTAACACCATTTGCATCTGCTTCACTATCATTAGTGCCATCACCTGTCCCTGAACTAGTAAACAAGTAGTCCATAGCTCCCGGTGTCGTAGCAGTACTTAAATCAAATTCTATATAATAATCACCTGATGGCAAATCCTCAAATAGATAATTTCCATTTGCGTCTGTCATAACTGTGGCAACAGGTAATCCTGTGATTGCATCAAATAATGTTACAGTAGCTCCCTCAACACCCGTTTCACTAGGGTCTTGAATACCATCTCCATCAGCGTCTATGAATAACAAATCACCAATATTAGCTAATACTATTTCTATGCTTGCTCTGGCTTCTTCATCCTCACTTTGATCTCCGTTGTCGTTACCTTCTGCAGAGTCAATATCTGTCATTCCTCCGTAATCAGAGATTTGAGCAACATTTTCAATAGAGCCACCATTTAATATCTCGGCTCTAATTTCAATCATTTCACATGTTCCAACAGAAATAGTCGGTACTTGCCATGTACTAAATGGGGTATCAAAAATAAACGTTCCAGAGCTTGAAGTGTAATCAATAAAGGCTACGTCTGGTGGCCAAGAATCTTCAATCTCTATGTCGTTAGCATCATGTACCAATCCCATAGAAGTATCTTCAATATTACATACTTCTATACAGAAGCTGATTGTATCGCCAATCCCTGGATTAGTAGGAATATTACAAATAGTTTTTTCTAATTCAAGATCAAAACAGTTAAGTGTATTAATAGTAACAACATTTGAAACAGCAGGGCAGAGTACACCATTTGTAAATGCCTTTAAGAAGTAATCTCCTCCTACACTTGGACCATTCCAAACATTGGTGGTAGTTACTGCTTCTAAAATTTCAAATCCACTTTGGAGCGAATACCATTCATAGGTTGAGAAACCTGTTGGAGCTTCTACTGTTCCATTCTCGTAATCAAGACAAAATTCCTCTGCAGTAATGGTTGTTGAAGAAATTGGATTGTAATTTACTGTGTAATCAATATTGTATACACAAGCATCTCCAAATCTAATTTCAACATCATATACTTGAGTAGTAGTTAAACTACAAACTTCAGGGTCTGGAATGGTAGGGTCGCTTAAGCCTATAGATGGAGACCATGTAATGGTTGCTCCTTCAACAAAGTTGGCTGGTATTTCTAGATCGAGATCAACACAATTTGCTTCACATATTTCTGCTACTAAGTCCGTCGGTACAAAAGAGCCAGCAGATTTTAATTGTTTTGTAACTAAAACTTCGCATTCCCCTTGTGTTCCTTCAACTGTCATGTTGATTGGCGACATTTCACCAAAAGGAGCATTTATAGAAATAGAAAGGTTACCCATTCCATCATCAACTACATTCACAGCTCCAGCTGGATCAAAGGTAAATTCAAAATCACCGCAAGTAGCCAAGTCTAATGATTGACCAGAGCATAATACCGTACATTCTTCTAAGTCTGCGATAAATGAAGGTGGTAATGTTTGATATGGTACTTCTTCGTTATCACAACTACAAGAAGTCTCATAAGTTGTCTTAACTATAATAGGGCAAGACTGAATTGCAGCAACATCTAAGCATGCTGCAATGGTAATAGTATCTCCATTTATTAAACTAACATCATGATCCATTCCATTTAGCTCTGCATCAAAACTATCAAGTATGCTATTTCCCATGACATCATCATGAATCCCTACTCTGACATTACCAGTGTAATCAGGTCCTGGATTTGTTAAGTCTATTTCATAACAAACTTGTACTGGGTCATCTCCTGCAGAACAATCTGCACTTATTCTTTGCTCGACAGTTTCTAAAGGAGCTTTTAACTCTAGGAAGATTCCTGGAACAATACTATTTTGTACAAATACATCACAGGTAGAGGGAGGACCTGGTACACAGGCAACAGATTCCACTACACTTTTCACATCTGCACCAAGCATAACATCATTACATGATGCGGTACCTACCATTTCTGCTTCAAAGTTTACTGTCCATTGTCCACCAACAGGTACAACAGGAGAATGAAAGCAAACTTCCATATTAGGTCCTACTAAATTTTCAGTCATCCAAGAAGGTACAAACCCATTTGGAAAATTAACAGAACCTAAAGTATAGTTCAACTCTGCTGTAGGGATAGTAAGACAAGTAACTACACTATCTGTGGTCGGAAATTCTGATACATTGAGTACAGTTAATCCAAATTCATTCGATAGCCCACCGCAAAACAACTGTCTAGGATTTGCTACAGTCAACAATTGGGCATGGTCAATAGGATTTGCTCCATCAATAATTACCTGAGGAGACTCTACTATTCCTGAAGATAAATTTCCATCAGAACACGGATCAGAAGCTTGTGTTTCAGTGATTGCTCTATCTCCAGAGAGAAATTCGTCGCAATTAGTAACTACCTGAAATCTATATGATACCGTGTTACTATCTAAAGGCGAAGTTACGCCAGGCAATCCGTTTAAATGAATATCGTTACTCCATAACGCATCATCTGACCATTGGTAAGTATTACCAGATATGATATCAGGATCAACAACAGATGTCCAAGCTCCAAAATTACCAGATGTACCTACTGTTCCACCAGGAAAAGCAACTTCCCAAGATCCTGGAACAACAGTTAATCCAGGAGGTAAATCGAACATTGGATCTAAATTAAGTAGTAATAATTGCTTAACATTTTTTACCCTAACATTTAAAGTAAAAGCTTCGCATAATGGCAGGCTTGCAGGCATACCAAACCATTCTGTTTGAAGATCTGCTTCTCCAGATAAATAAACATAACAAATCTCACTGCCACTACAAGCTCCACCTCCATCTCCAATCGCAGCTCTTACTTCAGCAGGTGAACAACCAGCACTTGCTCCGGCACATACTTCAGGAGGTAAGCTTCCTGGTGCAGGACAAAATAAGAAAGTAGTTCCTATATAAAAGTTAGTACACTCTCCATCAGCTAATGTCCCAACTGGTAAAGTGACTGAATATTTCTTTACTGTTCCATCATCAGAAACTAAAGCACTAGATAAAGGCATTGTTCCTGCAGGATCGATATAGGCATCTACAAACTGTACAGAACTTGGTGTTGTAACATATCCAACTAAGCCTTCTTGGGTCATAGGATCATTATTACAAATTTCTACAGGTTGGATTTCAATACTTGACCCTACTACATTTGAAGCGATTATATTTGTTCCTTGATTAGTAACAGCCAATGGAATGGATGGTACAACTGCTGAATCATCTACAATTACAATCCCTCCAGGTACATCTTTCTTCACATAAAGAGTATCAAATTCATAAAAATTGTAATAATTTGTACCATTTGACAAACCAGCTTCATCACAAAATGATGTTGCAGCTGTACCTGCTGTAGAATTTGTACATATCATATTTATTCTAGAACATTCGTCTGGTTTGTGTCCTTTGAATTGGTAGTCTATCAACATTTCATAATCGATAAGACCATTTATCGGAGCAGGACAAACCATGCATACATCATAGGATAATCTAATAGTATCACAATTATCTAATCCTATTCCTAAGCCATTTATTCCTTGACTAAATAAGTCGAATATCAGGTGTCCATTTGTTCCAGTATCTACAGAGGATAGTCTATCATCAAATCCAGCTACAGGGCTAGAGATCATATTGAAAGTAGAATCAACTATAACAGGCGTCACCACTCCATTCTGAGTAACATTGGCGTTGGCGCAATATGCTAAAGGAGAATAAAAAGGTAAAAGCAATTCATCCAACTGCAATAAAGGTCGATATTCACCTGAAAACCAAGGTGCACCAGGTGGGCCAGCAAAATCAGAAACTGCAAAAGTATGCTCTACAGTACCTCCACAATTGTCTAAAGTGATTTCTGTTTGAGAATTGATACCTCCTGGGCAAGAAGTAAAAAATGGTTCAATATTTCGGCATGCCGAATTCAATAAAGTAGAACAGAAAGTATTGTTTCCAGCTATATCGTCTATTTGATAAAAATTGGCAACTGGAAAAATACGAACTGCAGGATCTTCAGGCGGCGCCAAACCAAGTATCTTTGCTTGTTCTCTGTGCGGGTTTTTGATTAAGGGAACTCTCCATTTAAAGTGAATTTTAGACCCAATAGCTATTCCATAAGTACTTATAAATTCATCTAGGCAATTTCCTTCACCCCAGTCACTTCGTGTTCCAAGAGAAGGATTACTGGCATTACATTCTTGCATGCTTTCATAGTTCCATATGTTAATATTAAGGAAGTTATTATCAAAACCATCGTGTGAGTTACCGAATCGTTCACAATCTCTGGCATCACCAGTAAATGATATCCAGTCAAAATCTCCAAAATTAGAGTCATAAGAATTAAAATCCGCTCGAGTACCTGCTTGCATACAACCAGCTAGGGATGCAAAATCAGTTGCATGATAAGTTCCATCTACATTTTCAACTATAATAGAATCTAAGATAGAAGCTGTACCATCCATCGATAGCGGCATTGCCTCAGCATCCCTAAATGTACCAGCCAATGGATAAAAATACCAGTTTAAACTCCAATAGGCTGCATCTTGTAATATCACATCATCATATATTTCTAAATTTCCCCAGTGTTCCAAAGTATCACCTGGCATAAATCTTCTAACATCTTCTGGATTTGTTGCTAACACATCCTCACGAGTTAGTTTAGTGGACATCGTTTTATCTGTGTATCCATAATTTACACGATCATTTCTGTCGGTAAAGTATTCTGCAGGGCAGGGGCAAGGTGTACACTCTGGATCTGCTCTTAGTAAAGTATTTTTACACCCTTTTACAATATCACAATCTGGAGAGCAATCAGAACAAGTAGAAACAACTTGTTGTGTGACAGACACAAATTGGGGGGAGCCACAGTTACAGTCATCAAGCTCTAATGAAAATCTATAACAAAGTTGAGCATCTGTAGTACCTTCATTGATCGTCAATTCTGCATTGCCAGAATCAATTTGATTCCAAACTACCTGCGCATCTGGTACGGCTGTATAAGAAGCACCTCCATCATTAGAGAAGGCCGCTGACCCTGCAACAAATTCAAAGTCATTAATAAAAATCTCTGCACCAGCCAATTGAGCTACAAATCTTGTTTCTGGGCCACTTGGACATTCAGCAATATTATTTGTTGCAAAGTCATAACAAAATGTAATTTCCTGGACGGAGGGTCCTGATGCTACAGTAGATGTAGCATCACTAAACCTTCCAAAATCATATCCTAATACTGTTCCAGAGTTATTTAAAGCTACTTCTGTAGGATTAGATACATCCACTTGGCCATATAATAAATCAAAACCATTAGTAGGTAGTCCCTGAAAAGCTTGACCACAATTCGTATTTCCACCTACATAAAATTGGACATTATCACAACTAATAGTTGGACAATCGGTACCACTAAATGGACCACCAACTCCACAGGCAATATTGAATCTTATACTAATATTTAAAGGCGCAGCTCCTCCTTGTAAATCATCAAGGAATCCATCTCCATCATAGTCCACTAAACCAATATTTGGATTAGTATTGTTGGCTAAATCTATCACGATATCATCTCCAACAACTTCAAACAATGGTGGAACCGATTCTCCATTTATTACTACTTCAGTTATAAGAATCTGTTCCATCCCACATGCCTGAAAACCTATATTTAAATCAGTGTATGCATTTTGGTCTGTATTAGAATTTGGATTTTCCACAGTCGCAGTTACCGATGCATCTTCACCACAAATAGTTATTCCATTTTCAAACGTAGAAGTTATTATTGGTGATAAAGCTCCTGTAGGAATTACTCTTAAAAAACTTCCAATGCTTGCAGTTTGGCAAACTTCATTATTGCATCCATAATAAGCATTGTAAGTAAGTGGAAAACTTGTATCTCCTGAGGGACAAGATCCTGCCTCATAACAAATAACCATAGTCAATCGCTCAGATGCATTCAATCTATCATCGGCTGGGTTAGGATTACTATTTCCTATAAATTGTGTACCATCTAATGGCACTACCAATGTGGAGTCACCTGCAGTGTAGTTTGCAAGAGGCAGCACATCAAAACCATTTGCCGTCAAACTAGATACTGAAAGATTACTTCCTGGATTCAAATCTAAACCTGCAACAGAAAAAACCATATCATTTAAGGATGCTCCTAAACCATCTTGGGAGATAGTTATAGTTTGACATCCAGGGTCAGATAATGAAGTAATGGTTGCATCAATCGGACTAGGATTAAAGATATTGAGTACCGGAACTCTCATCGCTCCATTAAAATCATTTTCGATAGTAAAGGTCCCTACACATGGCACTGGAGGACCAGTAGGGGGGAACCATGTAAAACTATAGTCAATATCTACTAGGTACTCAGAATTAACTAAATCAACAGAGCAGTCAGCGGCAACCCCAATGTTGGCTACAAATAGCTCTCCGCAGGTTATACCATTGGCAATAAAGGAAGGGCTGTTTGCATTAGCGTCTGAATTAGAAATGTCTGCACAACCGTCATATTGCACATCCTCAAATCCTGCATACTGCATCCCCGAAACGAAATTTAAAGTCATTTCGAAACCTCTAATCTCACCTGGTTCGTCAGTAAATACCAATAAAGACAATGTGTCGGGATCACCACACACATTCATCAAATCGGTTTGAGGAAAACCTGGTGTTTCTCTCAAATCTACAAACTGGATATTTGGACATTGTCCATACATTATACCTTGAAAGATCGATAGACAGAATAAGAAGGATATCGTCCTCAGAATACTTAAGGAGGAGCTTCTTCTTTGTATTGCTTTTGAAGCCCGTTTAAAAAATGAAAATTTGTAGTTTGAATTCATGTTTATTGAATATTTGAATAATTTCACAATTTGGCTGAAGGCCATAGATACATATACATATTTTATATATATATGTTTCTTTTATAAAAATATTTTTATTTTGTGACTAGCTATTATTATTGCAAATAAGTGGATTAGCTTCTCGTTTAAAGTCGTAACTCATTGATATACTGTTAGCTATACTCTAACTTAAGTTTATTGTTTTTTTAATTTCTAACATAGTATTCGCAAATTCTACTTGGAAATATTGAGTCTAAAATCGAAATTAGATGAAGTGAATCGTTGTTTATAAGAAGTAATATTCTAGGTTAATTATATACATTTTGATCATAGCTCCATATGCTCATAATTTTTATTATGTTAAGTAGTATATTCTATACTTCTTTCCTTCCCGCTCTTCTCCGCCAAGATGTGCTACTAAATTTTAAATTGATTTCAAGATTTGCGAATCGATAATTAATAATTCAAGTTGGCAAATTTTGCTTCCAAAAAAATTTGAATATGCTGTATACCTGATTATGCTGTATTTTTATTTGGGCGTCCTGGCGGGCTATTCCGGGGTACGCTACGCTTCCGTCCTTCAGACAGCATCTCCTACCGTCGATGCTCCCTCTCTATCCCTGACGCATCTAAAAGGGCCAATAAAATTAAAATCAAATTTATAAAACAAGTCTCCAATTAATATTATACATATCATCATTTAATATATAAGAAATATACATAGTCACTTGTCGCTGTTTTTCTTTTTTTTTACCCCTCTCCTACTCTTCACTCGATAAAGTCATCCTCAATCAAAATAAAATTATTCAAGTCACATTATCCTACAAAATATGTTTTTTATGCATGAGGGATAGGAATGAATCGACTGTAAGGAGATGTGCGAACGATGTGGGCAAGATGAGTGGATTTGCATCGTGAAGTACGGAAGTGAAACGGACTCATGGATAGCCCGACCCATATTATAAATTCATTCATATCTGTATATCAATGTTTTATACAAAAATAATACTTTCAATATTAGACTTGGCAAAATGGGTCATGCCCGAAATAAAGTTAAAAAAAAAGGAAAATACCTATTGAGCGCTCTTATCGAACAGCTTAAGTACCCATTATGGATTGCCTATATATAAAATAATTATAATGTCACAAATGGAAATCTTATCGCTAACAATATACCTACGATTATGCTTTATTGAGAAGTCTTGTTGATTAAATCTCAAAAAACATAACACTTGGCACATTTTTCGAATATAAAAATATAATATATGTAAATATTAACAAAACTATGTTTTTTTCAAAAAATTCAATTTGAATAAGACATTATGTTTCAAAATCGCGAAGAGGTTGAAACAGTATGTATACGGCACAAATTTATGATTAGCAATTGTAGAATTAAGCAAAGTGATTTCTTTGTTTACCTTTCGTTTTTTGTATTCAGTCTGATGAGTACTTCGGAGATTAACTGTAAAGCAGTTGATAATACTACCCTATCTAATCCTCCCAATCTAACCTGTACTTTTATATTCTCACAGAATGAAAGTTGTCCAGAAAAAAATGATGGTGTAATAGCTGTGTCAGCATCTGGAGGTACTGGACCTTACGTCTATACATTAGGATTTCGCTCTAATACAAATGGTATTTTTGGCAACTTGTCTGCTGGTGATTATGAAATTATTATTAAAGATTATTTGAATGTTGAAGTTTCTTGTAACATAATTACCATCACCGAACCTAGTCCTATATCAGTAAGTATTGACAATACACAAAATGAAACTTGCCAAGAATTTAATGACGGAAATATTCAATTTAGTGCAACTGGGGGTACACCACCTTACTCATTTGATAATGGATTAACAATAAATAGCACTGGATTTTTTGATGACTTGTCCGCCGGGCTATATAGAGTCACCGTTACAGATGGAAATCAATGTAGAGGTTTTTCAGAAGTCGCTGAAGTCATGCAACCTGATCCACTGTCCTGTTCGGTACAAGATGTGAACAATGAGACTTGTGCCTTCAGCAATGATGGTAGCATACAAGTGCTAGGAGTTGGTGGAACTGCACCATATACCTATACTCTAGATGGAGTAACTAACACCACTGGATTTTTTAATAATTTAAACTCTGGTCAGTACGAAATAGTGATAAGAGATGCCAATGGATGTAGAAGGAACTGCAATCGCATCACGATAACGGATGGTGATGGAATCCCTCCTACCATATCTTGTCCTGAACAAGATAATGCCATCTGTGATATAAGTGAAGTACCTCCTTTTGAAAATCTATCAGATTTTATTATTGCTGGGGGAACAGTTAATGATAATATTGGCATTGATGGTTCGTCATTTAGACTAGTGAGAGAAACTATTGGTAGTACAAATTGTCCGCAAACTATAGCTAGAATATATGAAGTAAGTGATAATTGTGGAAACTCTGCTAGGTGTCTTCACTCCGTAGTAGTCAACGATGAAGAGCTACCCGAAATGACCTGTCCACCAGAATCTGTAGCGACATGTGTTGATGACGCTCCAGCGCCTTTTGTAACTTATAACCAATTTGTTGCAGCTGGTGGATCGACAACAGATAACTGTGAAATAAATCAATCTACATTTAACTTAGTATTTGAGTTTACAGAATTTGATGATACACGTCCTAATTGTCCCGTAAGTTTGAATAGGATTTATTCTGTGCGAGACGAATGTAATAATACAACGCAGTGTACTCATATTATTCGCTTTGAAGATAACGTCACCCCTACCATGATAATGCCGCCGAATGGTACGGCAACATGTGCAATAACGGAACAGACTCCCTTTGATTTTAGTACGTTTATTGCTGCAGGCGGCCAAGTGACAGATAATTGTCAGTTGGATGAGGGTAGTTTTACGTTGATCAGTGAAAGTAGTAATAATAGGAATTGCCCAGAAACGGTTTCACGAATTTATCAGATAGAAGATGTATGTGGAAACGTTATCCAAGGAACGCACAGAATAGAAATATATGATGAGGTATTACCAGCTATCATATGTCCACCCACTATAAACACTGAATGTGATATTGCAGAAATTCCATCATATGGAAATCTAGCTGCATTTGAAAATGCTGGAGGGCAGGTGACGGACAACTGTGCGATTGATAATAATACACTGATACTTGTATCTGAAGTATCAGATAATAATGTTTGTCCTGAAACTGTGGTCCGTACTTATAGCATCGCAGATCTGTGTGGAAATAGCAGTATCTGTACACAAAATATAATAATAGGTGATACCACAAGACCTACCCTAGTGTGCCCACCAGCAAAACAAATAAATTGTAGAATAACAGAAGAGCCAATATTTACAAGCATCCAAGAATTTATAAATGCAGGTGGTAGTGTAAATGATAATTGTGGTTTTGATATGGGAAGCATCAGTTTAATGTCTGAAATAAAAATTGGTGAAATTTGTCCCGTTGATTATGAAAGAACGTATGAGATCACTGATAACTGTGGTAATAGAAATACCTGTGTACAAACAATCACAATAATCGATAATGAAGCACCAGTTTTGATAAATATACCTGAAAATATCACCATATTTTGTGAAAATCCACCAGACGCTCCTGTACTAGATTGTGATGAATCAGGAATAAACGTTGCTGAAGGTAAAACTGCAACCCAAAGCTCAACCGGGTTTGGTGGTGCAGCTTCAAGAGCGGTTGATGGAAATACAAATGGACTATTTGCAAATAGTTCTGTTACACATACAAACAGCGAAAGTGAAGCTTGGTGGCAAGTTGATTTGGAGGATATTGAATTAATAGAGAATGTAGTATTGTGGAATAGAACAGACTGTTGTGGAAATAGATTGCGTGATTTTTATATTTTGATTTCCGATACTCCATTCACGAGTAATGATTTAACAACCAATCTAGCTGATCCAAATGTCACTAATATTTTTCATTCTGGAGCGATAGGTGTGTCAGAAGCATTTCCTGTAAATGCCACTGGTAGGTATATCAGAATACAGCTATCAGGGTTTGGATTAATAAGTTTGGCTGAAGTTCAAGTATTTAATTTGTCACAAACAAATATAGTAACGGAAACTATAGAAAATGTAGCTCTAGGAAAACCAACAAGTGCAATAAGTGGGCATTCCACAATAATTGGCCTGCCAGAAGGAGCAGTAGATGGAAATACTTCTGCTACCTTTTTCCCTCCGAATGGATCGGGTACGCACACTGACTGGCACTTGAATTCATGGTGGGAAGTAGATTTACAAGCGGTAGAAGATATAACGGATATAATAGTTTGGAATGAAACTGATTGTTGTAAAAATTTAGCAGATTACTATATACTAGTATCTGATGTACCCTTTTCAAGTACCGATCTAAATACAACTTTAGCAGATCCGAACGTAAAAAGTTATTTTCATCCTGGAGCAAATAATTCTACCGATACGCAAGCTATAAATGCTACAGGTCGGTATGTAAGAATACAAAATCTTCGGAGATCCTTTTTTGACTGGCGAGCCATCTCGCTTTCAGAGGTTCAAGTTTTTGCACGTCAAATTACTACAGAACAAGGTGGATACTGTGTGACAGATAATTGTACAGATAATGTAGATGTAGAGTTAGTGCAGACTAGTACACAAACTTTTGACAATAGTTGTTCTTCTGTTATCTATCAAATGACGAGAACTTGGATAGCAAGAGATGATTGTGGGAATAGCACTGCACAAAGCCAAATTATAGATGTTATTTGTGAATGTTGTAATGATGGAATTGATAACGATGGTAATGGTCAGATAGATGAAGAAGATGCAAGTTGTCCATGTTCTGTACCTACATTTAACCTAGATTGTAACGCAAATCAGTTTTACTTTATTCCACCTATGTGGCATTTAAATGGAAGAGGACCTAGATTTGATGAACCATCTAGTTTAGCAATAACCACTAGTTTTGGATCTGCGAATTTGAATATAAGAACGGCAGATGGAGTATCCTATAATCAAAACTTTACGGTGAATCAGGGAACTCCATTAGAGATACCCCTTACAAATGCCATACTCCAAACGGATAATAATAATCAGGTAGAGGATAATGTAGGGCTTATCGTTGAATCAGACCAACCTATACAAATAGTGTACAGACTTGAGGGTTTACTCAATAAAGCTATGGTTACTATCAAAGGTGAACAGGCTTTGGGGCAAAGATTTAGAGCAGGTAGTCAAAGTGATTTGTGTAATAGACCAGATGCTTGGGATCAAGAAGCTCACTTTATATCAGTAATGGCAGTAGAAGATGGCACAAGTGTCACCTTTGATTTTGACATAAATATGATGGGTATAACTTCTCCTCACAATACAATATTAGACGCTGGAGAAACCTACTTAATCCGAGATAACAGAACTAATCAAACGGTAAGTGGAGCTCTTATAACTGCAAATAAACCGATAGCTGTAGTAAGTGGATCTAACCATAACAGAAAATGTTTAGATGGTGGTCGAGATTCGGGAGTTGATCAATTAGTACCTACTTGTGTAGTTGGAACAGAATATGTAGTCACGCGAGGTGAAGAGACAAGGAATCCTGGGCGGCACAATTATGCGACCATTGTTGCTATTTCATCAAATACTGAAATTTTTGTGGATGGAGGTGCGACACCAGTAGCTGTATTAACTAATCCTGGTGATTGGTGGGAATATCGTATGCCAGGCCCAAATGGTAGTTCACATCTCATTACCACTTCTTTACCGGCATATGTTTATCAGTTTGGATCGCTTCAAAGTAATGGAGAATTAGGTATGGCGCTAGCAGCACCCATCGATGGATGTAGAGGAGATAGTTTTGTAGAGTTTACCGAATTTCCTGGTGCGGATAGAAATATTGCCACAGTAATTACACCTAATTCTGGGCTAGCAAACTTACAATTGAATGGCCAGCCCTATACAAATTTTGCTACTGCTCAAGCAGTACCTGGATTGCCGAGTTGGTCAGTGGTGAGATTCGTAGATGGAGATTTGAATACATATAATGTAATCACAAGTGATGAAAATTTCACTGCTTCTCATTTTGTCGGAAACGGTGGAGGTGGAACATTCGGATATTTGACAAGTTTTAATGATCAGATTAATATTTTTGACCCGATAGAACAGTTACCAACTTTTGAGTACTTTGTAGATACGGTTTGTTCAAATCAACCTTTTGAACATTGTATTGATGCAGCATCTTGTTCTGGTGGAAATAGAATTCAAAATATTATACAATCAGATAATACAGGAGGTCTACGAATATTTCCTAATAGTCTTTGCTTTGAATATACAGGTCTACAGGGATATACAGGTGAAGATAATATCACGGTGCAGGTAGCGGATCAGGTAGGTTTTACTCAGCCTGTGTGTTTAGAGTTTTTTGTATGTGGAGAAAATCCAACAATCACTTGTCCAAATGGGGAGATGGTTTCTTGTAGTATAGACGAAATACCTCCCTATTCCAGCTATAATGAATTTTTGGCTGATGGTGGAAGCGCAAGCGATGATTGTAATCTTGATCCATCAACATTTAGATTGGTGTCAGAAGTATCTAGTGGTCTAACATGTCCTGAGATAATCACAAGGACTTATGGAATAAGCGATGGATGTGGCAATGAAAGTACTTGTACTCAAGAGATAAGCATACAGGACATTATAGATCCTCAAGCTACAGATTTAAGCTCAGAAACTGCAGTTTGTAGTAGAGATGAAGTACCACCACTTGGAAATTATGCAGCCTACATTAATGCGGGAGGTGTAGCAACCGATAATTGTGAAATAAATCCTTCAGAATTTAGACTTTTGAGTGAGGAATCAACAGGCATGTGCGAAGAAACAGTAACAAGAACATATGTTATAGAAGATTTGTGCGGAAATAGCACTACAGTGCAGCGAGAAATAGTGATAGATGATAATATTGACCCAACTATTACATGCCCTCCTCTTATATTGGCTACTTGTTCTATTGACGAAAGTGAACCATACGCTGATTTATCTGCATTCACTTTTGCAGGTGGAAATGTAACGGATAATTGTAATATTGATGCATCATCATTTCGTTTTGTGGAAGATGTTGAAAGTGGATCTATCTGTCCGATTATTGTATCTAGAACATATGAAATAAGTGATTTGTGCGGAAATACAGCTAGATGTGTACAAGAAATTAGAATACAAGACAATCAAAAACCAATTATAACATGTCCAGAAGCTGTCATGACTGATTGTGCTATTGAAGATATACCTGCTTTTACAAGCATTACTGAATTCATAGCAGCAGGAGGTTCTGTAAGTGATAATTGTGAATTTACAGAAAGTAGTTTTGAATTGGTTTCTGAATCTAGCAATGGATTTAGATGTCCAAATGTAATTACAAGGGTATATAAAATATCTGATGTATGTGGTAATGAAGAAACTTGTTCTCACACCATTACGATTCAAGATGAAACGCCACCAACCTTTTCATGTCCGTCAAATGAATCCGCAGTATGTAGCATTGCCGAAAATCCACCATATTTTGATTTTAATTCATTTATTAATGCAGGTGGTACAGCAAACGATAATTGTGGGTTGGACGAAGCATCCTTCCTAATGATAATCGAAGAGGTTACATCGGATGGATGTCCTCAAGAAATCACTAGATATTACCAGATTGCGGATCTTTGCGGAAATACTGCCGTGTGTACACAAGTAGTCGAAGTAAATGATGATACACCCCCTGAAATATTTTGTCCTCCAGCTATTGCAGGAGATTGTTTTATAAGTGAGGTACCAGTATTTCAGAATTATGATGAATTTACAGCCGCTGGAGGATTTGCAACTGATAACTGTTTTATTAATGAGAACTCCCTTGTACTTGTTAGCGAAGAATTTATGGATAATAATTGTCCTCAAACCTATGAACGTACTTACAGTATTGCAGATTTGTGTGGAAATACAAATACTTGTATTCATACTATAGTTGTTTGGGAAAATACTATCAACTGTGAAATAATAAGTAGGACAAATCCTCTATGTGCTGATTCGGCAGATGGAGAAATCCAAGTCAGCGCTACTGGATGTGGAGATCAATTTATATTTGATATCGGTTCTCAAACAAATACTACTGGGTTATTTACAAACCTATCAGAAGGAACGTATGATATCACGGTAACTGATGAAACCCAATGTACCACTGTATGTCAAGAAATAACTTTAAGAGATCCAGATCCACTGCAATGCGTATTGGAAAGTTTTGCTGATGAATCATGTACTGGAGACAACAATGGTGCAATAACAGTTGCTGCATCAGGTGGAGTTGGTGTATATGAATACTCATTAGGCGCCGATGCAAATACCACTGGAGTTTTCCTAAACCTTCCTGCAGGCAGCTATACTGTAACGGTAACAGATGATAATGAATGCACAAGTACTTGTACTGAAATTATATTACAGGGTGGAGATGACAGAGATCCGTTGGTAAGCTGTCCTCCAGATGTTGATATTAATTGTGATGAAGAACTTGTTGTCTATGCTACTTTAGAGGAATTTTTGGCTGCTGGAGGAACCGCAAGTGATGACAAACAATTAGACCGAACGAGTTTTACTTTTTCGATCGAAACATCAGAAGATAAATGTCCTGAAATAATTAGTATTACTTATACCATTCTAGATGATTGTGGCAATCCTGGCTCTTGTGTACAAACTGTCAGAAGATTTGATACAGAACCGCCAATGATTACTTGCCCTGATGATAAGACTGCTGTTTGCAGTGTAGACGAGATTGGTATCTATATGAGTTATGCGCAGTTTGAAGCGGATGGAGGTATAGCAACAGACAAGTGTGAAATTGATACTTCATCTCTAATGCATTTACAAGATGTATCTGACAATGCAATTTGTCCAGAAACTATAACCAGGACTTATTCAATTGCTGATATTTGTGGAAATACAAATATTTGTTCATTCACTATCGAGGTTAATGATACAGAGCTCCCGACTTTTGTAGATCCACCAGGAGATGCATTAGTAGATTGCGATAATATTCCAGAGGCAGAAGAAATAACCGCTATAGATAACTGTCCACAACTAAATTGTACAGATGCATTTGCTATAGATCAAATTCATCAAGGAGTTGGTAATTCTACAAGAGCCTTGGGTGCACCTGATGGGTTATTCTCTATAGTTGCCAGTGGAGATTGGCAAATTTTAGATTTTGGTCAAGCGCTTGCTGCTGGGACAGTAGTGAATATTGTTATCACAAGACACAATGTTCAAGGGAGAGTGGTTATTGGTAGTTCAAATACGAACGACGTAAACACATCTACAAATACCATTGAATATGGAAATAATGTTGGGTCACCTACCCTACAATCATTTGAAACAATCCAATATATTATACCTTCTGCAGGTGCTAGATATTTAATCCTAGTTAGACGTTTTGGAGCTGTAAGATTAGATGCTGCTTATTATTCTGATTGTGAAGCGGAAAATCTTGTTGTATCATACGTGGAAACAGTAGGTACTGGATGCGGGCATGAAATAACAAGAACCTGGGTTATCGAAGACGGATGTGGAAATACAAATACACATACTCAAACTTTAACTACACAGGACAATGAAAGTCCAACATTTGAAAATGTGCCTGCAGATGATACTATTGATTGTTCTGATACATTACCAATCTATGAAATTACAGCAAGTGATAATTGTGACCCAGCTGTGGAGATAATTCTCGAAAATGAAGTATCAACTCAAACTATGGACGGTTCAGCAACAGATTATTGTTATACTATTACTAGTACCTGGATTGCCACTGATAATTGTGATAATACTGAAACACACACACAAATTTTAACTATTGAGGATAATAATGCTCCTGAGTTTAATAATGTTCCTGCAAATGAAACAGTGTCTTGTTCAGATGATTTGATTATCCCTATTTTAGATTTAAACGATAATTGCGACCCAAATCCAGTAATATGTTATAGTGAGACGAGTAACTTATATGAAACAAGCTGTAGTTCATTTAGGCCTATCGACTTGAGAGCTATCACAGAAAACAGTGGAATTACTAACCAAGAAGTATTATCTAGTTTACCTAATGCAATGACATTTAGTGCTGGTACTACCGCAAACCATACATCCACATCATCATCTAGACCAACTGGTACATTAAATGGTGATTTAAGACTTCGAAATGAGAATTCAAATCAAAGTTCAGAATATAGATTTGAGTTTGAAAAGCCATTAGATATTCAACTATCTCAAGCAGAATTAAGTGGTTCATTTGAATTACTTGAAATTTGGACCATATCTACTTCGGGGCCAGGAACTATTTCTGTTCATAACCCAGAAGTTGATGTAATAACTAATAATGGGACGAATTGGACTGATACAGAACTAAATAATGTCAGTGGTGTAGGGACAAGCCAGGTTATTTTTAGCCCGAAACTTCATAATTCTGATGGCAACATCAGTGTCAATGATTCAGAGTGGAGGATTACAGCCAAGGGGGTGACAGATTTAACCATTAACGTTAGAATGACAAATGCAGGACCTAATGCTACTAGGATAAAAGTATCTGCTGATTGTATTCCTTTTAATTGTGATGAAGATGGCTGCCTTGAGGAGATAACTAGAAAATGGGTTATAAGCGATGCTTGTTTTAATCAAGATTCCATTACACAAATTATAACTGTAGAGGATAATGATATCCCCACATTTGATAATGCACCTGCTGATGATACGATTCAATGTTCAGATGATATTCCTACTTATAGCATCTTAGCTTCTGATAATTGTGATACTGATGTGACTGTTACTTTAACTGATTCAACTTCTACTCAGTTTGATGCTGGTTTTGATATACACTGCTATGAAATATCTAGAACTTGGACTGCAGCCGATAACTGCGGTAACACTGAGATCTATACACAAGTATTAACTATTGAAGACACAGTTGCTCCAGTTGCACCTAATGCGCCTGCGAATGAAACATTCCAATGTGCAGCTGATGTAACTGCTGCTAGTGATCTTACGGCTACTGATAATTGTTCTGGTGATATCACCGTTAGTCCAACGGAAGTAAATACGCCTGGGGATTGTCCGAATGCTTTTGTACTTGTCAGAACTTGGACTTTTATCGATGAGTGTGATAATGAAACTTCAATCTCGCAAACTATTACCGTGAATGATGATACTACACCTAACTTCGAAAATATACCAATCAATGACACTATTGAGTGTAGTGAAGATATCCCGACTTATGTATTAATTGCCACTGATAATTGTGATCAAAACGTTTTAGTGGTATTAACAGACTCAACTTCTACTCAATTTGATTCTGGATCAATAGTGGACTGTTATGAGATATCCAGAACTTGGGCTGCTATTGATAATTGCGGCAACTCTACTATCCATACTCAAGTAATAACTATTGAGGATAATGAAGCGCCTAGTTTTGATAATGCGCCAGCGGATGAAACTATTCAGTGTACTGAAGTAATTCCTACTTACACTATCCTGGCTTCTGATAATTGTGATACTGATGTGACAGTAACTCTTACTGATTCAGTTTCTACACAAGCGGCTAATGATTGCTTTACCATCACCAGAACTTGGATCATCGAAGATAACTGTGCAAATACTAATATGCATACTCAGGTATTAACTATTGAAGATAATGATGCGCCTAGCTTTGATAATGCGCCAGCAGATGAAACGATACTGTGTAC
>CAKZVJ010000167.1 GCA_937923345.1 uncultured Saprospiraceae bacterium | reverse complement strand
GGATTGTAGAAAATGGGCTATTTTGGATGAGATTTTCTATTCTCGAAATTCAGTGATGCCTGAGTATCAGTGGATTGAGAAAATGGAAAATATCGCCAAAAGAGTCATTTTATGGTTTCGTGACTTTTCGGAGCGGACTCACCATTTATAATTGTTCTTGTTCTTGTTCTTCTACAAATTCTCGTAGTATCGGCAACAACTGTTCTTTCTTTTGATAACCTTTCAGTATCTCCCGCTCTTGCAAATTTTCATCCAGCAGGATGGTAGAAGGGTAACTAGGACGATTGCCTAATAAAGCAATAGCTGCTTCATGAATTCCTCTGCGCCCACTAGAAACATACTTATAGTTTTTTCCTTGAAATTGGATGGCCTCTTTATGTTCTGCATTCAACTTCACAGCGTAGAAATTGGTATTGATATATTTGATCATTTCTGCATCTAGATAAGTGGTCTCATCCATGACGCAACACCATTTGCACCAATCAGTATAGACATCAATCAGGATAGGTTTAGGATTAGACTTAGCCAATTGAGCAGCCTTTTCAAGACCCACCCAGCTTATCTGATTAGCAATGGGTTCTTGAATTTTTTCTGCAGAAAAGGCAGAAAACAAGACGCCACCAAGACTTAAAAATGCAATAGATAAAAATAGATACTTCTTCATTATTTGATTGTTTGTGGACTTTGATACGAATCCTTGTGAATAAATACGATGCAACAAATAACGGGTAGATTGAAGTCGAAATCCAGAATATCTAGGTGGTAAAACGATGGGAAACAGGGTGGAAAAAGGGACTACAACCCCCTAAATGAGCAAAAAAAGGTGGAATTTTGAAGATTTCTGTAAGAATGGATAAATAAGAGAGGCTAAGGATAAAGCCCAAATAGAAACCAAATTAGCCAGCCTAATTATTCAGCAATTCAGAACGACTGCTTACTTCCAGCTTAGAGTATATTTTATTGATATGACTTTTGACGGTACTCACCTCGATAAACAAAGCACTGGCGATCTCTTTATTGCTATTCCCCTTTTGTATGAAAGTCAATATCTCTAGCTCCTTTTTGGTGAGCTTATCTTTTGGATCAATTGGAGAAAGTTCAGTGACGACGGTTGCATGAACAACGGTATTTTTGGCCTTCCACCACAAGAAGGACATCAAGGCGAGCAGTACCGCCAAAAACCCACTAAGATATTTCCAAAAGCCTCCTTCTCTTTGTTGATCAAGTCCAGAATAATAACTCATCTTCCTATTAAAATCTTGGGCGTAGGCCGTCTTTGGTAGATCTCGGTTGACTCTATCTTGAAACGCCAAATAGAAGTCTCTGTTCTTTTCAAAAAAACTATCAAAGTCCATATTGTTAACCGCAGCCAATGCCACTAAAGTATGTCCACAGGTATCAGAAAAATGCTTCAAATCAGAATGAAGCTTCTCTTCCGAAAATCTTAACTCGGTTGGAAATTGAATCTTATAAAAATAAAAACTTGGGAAAACGATGGAAGATAATTCACGCATGAGCATATTTTCGTCGCCCCCTTGAATTTTAAAATTT
Source organism: uncultured Saprospiraceae bacterium (assembly GCA_937923345.1). GTDB lineage: Bacteria > Bacteroidota > Bacteroidia > Chitinophagales > Saprospiraceae > JALZVN01. Next base: position 2,948 of record CAKZVJ010000167.1, on the reverse strand, counting down.
CCAAACGGAGCAAGCGAAGTCGAATCTGCAATCACCTTGACTTGAGAGTCATTATTAAGAATCAGATGAACAGAATTGAAATCATGACCACCAACATACAGGCAAGCATCAAAATCAGTATTGTCGTTCTTCATCAAGTAAAGTCTGTAAAACAAATCTTCATCTGGAAGATTTTCTCCTTCAAAAAGAAAGTTGCCTTCTTCGTCTACTGCTACAGCGTTGATAATCAACTTGGAACTGGTGCGGTAGTAGTCGTTTAGATTATGTACTGCCGCCATAAACACTTTGGGCTGCCACTCTTCACTCAAGTTTACTTTACCCTTGACCACATACTTTGCTTGTACAGAGACAAACGTCAGGCAAAATAACATAACAATTGTGTGGCGTAGCATTCTCCAAAAATACCAAAGCTAAAGCTATCATGCTAGTCTACACTCTTAAATGTTTCTTAAACTGTGCCTAACAATAATTCTTAAACCAATGACACTCAAATATTTACTCAGACGCTATCTATACAATTGAAAAGTAGATAAGCAAGCTTCCGCAATGCTTGCCACAACTACCCGTTTAGTTTAGCAAAATCAAGTCTTTTTTTGCAAAAGTGTTCCAGCCGACCTATGATACACATAAGCCATCAAAACAAATATCTTCCACATTCATAAATTCATTTTGGTCTAAGGTTTGATTTCATTCGGGTGAAATATCAAATATCTAATACAAATAAATTTTATGAAAAATTACTTTTTTGCATTCCTAGCGATAGGTCTATTATTTACGTCATGTAGTGATGATGAATCTTCAGATGTAAACACTTCTCAACTTACCTTAAATCTAACAGGCTTAGAAAATCTTGGTGACGATTTTGTTTACGAAGGATGGGTACTTGTAGACGGAACTCCACAAACAACAGGAATATTTACCGTTGATGACAATGAGAATTTATCTCAAACAACTTTTGATGTCGACACAGAAATGTTGGAGGCAGCGACAAAGTTCATCCTTACGGTAGAACCAGCTGTTGATCCAGACCCAGCGCCATCAGATCAAAAATATATTGCAGGTGATTTCTCTGGAGATTCTGCAGAGGTATCAACTAGTACTGCTCCAGCAGTAGGAGACTTTAGTGGATCTACGGGTACTTTCTTTATGAGAACGCCTACAGATGAAGCGGCAGGTTCAGGCAATAATGGTAACGACCAATATGGGGTGTGGTTTGGTTTACCAGGTGCTCCTCCGACTGGCAACTTCACTTTACCAGAATTACCAGTAGGTTGGATTTATGAAGGTTGGGTGATTGGCGATGCAGGTCCTATCTCAACAGGAACATTTTCAGATTTTGGAAGCTTCGATAGCACCAATATCTACTCAGGAGAAATCTACAATGTAGGACCTCCAGTACCAGGGGAAGATTTTTTCAACAACGCACCTGCGGGAGAAGCTTTCCCAATGGACATCAGAGGTAGAACTATCGTAATCTCTGTAGAACCTGTACCAGATAATTCTCCAGCACCATTTGCATTGAAGCCATTGGCTGCTGTGGCAGGAAATGCTACTGCTCCTGAATTTCATAATTTTGGATTGAATGTAGACGCTACTTTCCCAACTGGAACAGTAACTAGATAATCAATCAGTAAAAAAACAAATATTAAAAGAGGCTATCTCCTTGAGAGTTAGCCTCTTTTCTTTTAGCTCCATTATAAATCTCCATAATCTACAGGTTCCGCTTCTGAAATCACAAATGGTATCTCCTTGCGAATCTGTTTGATCTGTTCTTGATCAAGACCTTTGAATGACTTATTAAACGTTTTCTGCGCCTGTTCCTCCCATAGATGATTGTATGCCGCCTTCAACTCATTGTACACCTCTATATAATGGGTATACTGAGTAGATCGATCGTGCTGCAAAGAAATAATGGCATTCTTTGGTGTAGTGGGTAGCGACTTTAGTTTTTCAGGATTGCTAATAAATTCTATCGTTCGCTCTCTTAAGTCTACCAATTCTGCGCGCTCTCCCTCTACAAGCAATTCGTTATCCGCATTCAGTTTTATGCTGAGCACATTTTTACTCGGTGGAGTCAAAGGTGGCGCATCGACTATAGGAGGAAGCTTAATACTAATTCCTTTATCGATTTCTATCGTCGTAGTGACTAGAAAAAATATCAATAACAAAAATGCGATATCCGCCATGGAACCCGCGTTGACTTCGTTTTTAAGTCTGCTCCTTTTTTTCATATCCTTATTTTTTCTACTAGATGAAGCTACAAGTCAGAATTGGTGTAACCGTTAGAAATAAATACAAAACAAAAATATCTTAAATGCAAAAGTGAAAAAAGGTATTTGTCATTAGCATCTAAAAACTTTCACTTTCAGCCTCTTATCTATTTTGCTGCCGTCCCTCCAGGACTCAAAGAACACTATACTATTATGAGGGGTTACGCTAAGCTACACCCCTCGCTTTGAGCTACCGTCCTTCCAGGACTCCAAAATATCTACGAGTTTTGAGTAGTATTCCAATATGCCTTTGTTCCCGAGCAGAAAAGTTCTGAAAGGGCGAAGCATAATGGGGAGGGAAATAAATGCGAAACCGAAAAATCTTAAACTTAATATGTAAAAGTGAAAAAAGTATATGTCATTAGCATCAAAGAATAACAGCAAAATAACTTACTCAAAAAAATTATTCATTTTAAATTGATTGAGCAACTGACTGAACAGGTCCTCGAGGGACGATAGCTTAAAGTATAGGGTACCAACTCATAGGCGTCAACTTAAATCATCATGCATATTGATAAATTAGTTGCCGATGATTCGTTTTAGTTGTATTCTCATCATGGCATCCTAGTTTTAGTACTATATTGTTCAGATTCTTATTTTCCTTGCAAAACGCTTCTAATTGGTTCATTACCAAGGAAGCAAACTTTTGTAACGATAGCTCTCTATCAAATTCGGTTT
>CAKZVJ010000166.1 GCA_937923345.1 uncultured Saprospiraceae bacterium | reverse complement strand
TTACGTGTCATCGAGAATATTGGAATGGCGCGTATAGACCCTGTCAAATATAAGGGAGTCGATATTGTACCGCTTCAGTTCCTCAAGGAAGTCTTGCCTAATCCAGGGGATTTAGGAGAAAATTACTCAGGAGAGACTTCTATCGGTTGCCGAATCAAAGGAATAAAGAACGGAAAGAAGAAAACATATTACATTTGGAACAACTGTTCTCACCAAGCTGCGTATGATGAGACAGGCGCTCAAGGGGTTTCTTATACTACTGGGGTACCTGCCATGATAGGGACCAAGATGATCTTGCAGAAAAAGTGGAAAGGAAAGGGGGTATTCAACGTAGAAGAATTCAATCCAGATCCATTTATGAAAGAGCTTAATAAGCATGGTCTACCTTGGCATGAAAAAGTAAATGCGAAATTAGAATTATAAATGTTCGATAAACTTGATTTTTCTGCCGTTCCTCCGCTTTGTTTTATTCAAGACGAAGACGCACTATTGAAGAATCTTGAATTGATCAAAGAACTTCGTAAGAATGCAGATATTAAAATAATTCTTGCCTTAAAAGCATTTGCCAATTGGCATTACTTTCCTTTGATTAAGAAATACTTGGATGGTGCGACTGCGAGTTCTGCATTTGAAGCACAACTGATATACGAAGAGATGAAATGTCGGGCGCATACTTATTCGCCCGTCTATACAGAAGAAAGTATCGATAAGATATTATACTATAGTGACCACCTCACTTTCAATTCTTTATCGCAGTATGAAAAGTATAAAGATAGAATGACTGATAAGGTCTCTTTTGGCCTACGCATCAATCCAGAGTTTTCGCCAGTCGAAACGGACTTGTATAATCCGGCTTCGCCTGGGAGTCGATTAGGGATCACATCTGAGCACCTAAAGAAATTGCCAGAGGGCATAGAAGGCTTACATTTTCACGTACTCTGTGAGTCGAGTGCCCCTGATTTGGTACAAGTTATAAAAGCGGTGGAAGAACATTTTCACGATTTATTGTTTGACTTGAAGTGGCTTAATGTGGGTGGAGGTCATTTAGTGACAGGAGAGAACTATGATTTGACGAAACTGATTTTCCTGTGCAAAAAAATCAAAGCTAAATATGGTGCTCAAGTGATCATGGAGCCAGGGTCTGCCATACTGTGGAATACTGGAGTGCTTGTCACTAGAGTAGAAGATATTGTTTCTGCAAATGGAATTCAAACCCTTGTCCTAAACGCATCCTTTACAGCACACATGCCTGATACCTTGGAGATGCCTTATCGTCCTGAGATTTATGGTGCTAATAAAGATGGAACTGGAAAGTTTAAATATCGTATAGGGGGCGTCTCTTGCTTAGCGGGAGATTTTTTAGAAGCCTACGGTTTTGATGAAGAGGTAGCGGTAGGAGATCGGATAGTATTCAAAGACATGATGCACTATACTACAGTAAAGACTACAATGTTTAATGGTGTTTGCCATCCTGAACTCGGAGCTTGGTCAGCAGAAAAAGGATACCGCACCTTGCGTAAATATTCTTATTCGGATTATAGGAAACGGATGGGGTAGTTAATTATGAATGGTGAGCCCACTCCGAAAAGTCCCGAAACCACAAAATGACTCTTTTGGCGATATTTTTCATTTTCTCAATCCACTGATGCCTGTGCGACAACTAGTTGGCGTGCTCAGGCATCACTGAATTTCGAGAATAGAAAAGCTCATCCAAAATAGCCCATTTTCTGCAATCCGCTACTTTCCAGAGTGGACTCAGTGATAAATTATAAATGCAGTTTGAGGGGGACTTATTAATGGGCGTGAATTATTCGATAAACATAAAAGCTGAAATGAGAACATTTAAAAGCTATAAATTACAAATTATAAATGCTCGAAGAGCATGTATTCTTTTCTCATGAAAAGCATTTATAATTTACAATTTATCATTTATAATTATTTCCCTATTCCATCACGGTTACATTTCCTTTTAGGATCTCAACGTTGCCAGTTCTGAACTCTACTTCGATGACGTAAATGAACACGCCGGGGTTGTACGGTTCGTCTCTAAATTCTCCCCTCCAAGCTTCACTTGGGTCATTGGGTTGAATATTTTCTCGAAGGAAAACTTGATTGCCCCATCTGTCAAAAATAGCGAATGAGACAATGTTGGTCACTGCACGATCTCTAGCAAACAGGAAGAATTCATCATTGATTCCATCCAAATTGTACGGAGAAAAAGCATCTGGAACATATACATTCAAATCTCTATCTACTCTCAATTGGATAGCATCTGTGGCAGAGCAGCCACTGCTAAGAATAACCTCTACTTCGTAATTGATGTCCGCACCATTAGCTAGAACAGTTGGATTCAAGCAATCATCACAGGAAAGACCATTACTAGGAGACCATCTGATAGATTGAATATCAGCAGGATTTATGTTGTTCAATGCAGCATTTAGAGTGCTGCTATCTCCAAGAAGTAATTCTATTTCTGCTGGTACATCTACTCCGATGGCCGGTGCAGGGGCGATATTTACTTCTTCTACAAATGGGCACTCATTGCTATCTAAGATGGCAATGTCATAATCGCCAGCTTCCAAGGATGCAAATCGAGACTCGTTAGCAAATGTGACACCACCATCTATAGAATAAGTGAAAGGGCCTTCGCCACCTAATACTTCCAGGATATTAATACCTCCTAGGTCACCATCGCAAAGCGGGTTTTGAGTATCTAGTAATATATCAAATGGAATGTTGTCATTTTGTGAGATGACAACTTCATCGCTACTGACGCATCTATTTTCTTCATTGGTCACCAAGAGGGTGTAGGTACCCGCCGCATTGGCGATTGGGTTTAGTGTATTTTCACCTTGCGTGATGTTACCTGATCCAGCATCCCAAGATATGGTGTAGTTAGGATTGTCACTGGTGGCTTGTATCTCAAACTCAGGTATGTTGCACTGCAACTCGAAGTCTGTACCAGCATTGATGATCGGCGCTGCAATATCTTGACTCACAGTAACCACATCCATACTGCTACAACCATTATCTAGGTTAGAGATAGATACTGCGTACTCACCTGGTTCGCTAACCACTAATTCATTGCTTGTTGCATTTGGAATAGGGGTGCCGTTTAAGGTCCATATGATGTCTACGTTGCCAACATTATTGGGTATCGTCAGTGTAGTTTCTAGTACCTCACAATTTAATTCTTGAGGGGTATTTAATGTCGCCAGTGGGACTGCATCATCTTGAGTGATGTTTACTTCGGAAACATCAGAACAGCCATTGTTCAGATCAGTTACCATCAGCTGGTAAGTGCCTTGTACATTCACAATAGGGGTGAGTGTATTTTCACCGCTCAAAATGTTTCCACTTATAGCAATCCATACAAAATCAATTTCATTTGGATTCAAGCCATCGATGGTACCTGTCAATTGTACTTCAGGATTTTCGCAAGAAATAATACCATCGTTGTTAGCCACAACAGCTACTTCGGGGTTGGTAAGATTACTTTCTACCAACACATTTATTGTAGTATCACATCCATTGCTTGGATTGACAATCATGACACTGAATGAGCCGGCAAAGTCTACTTCAATTTCAAAATCAGAGTTGTCAGTATTTACAACATTTCCATTTTCATCCAACCAAGTATATTCTAGATTCTCATTGTTCATGTCTTGAGCAGATAGCAAAATAGTGGGAGCAGCACAGGTAATGGTCTCAGGTAAGTCTACCACCACTTCAGGCGTTTCTTTTAAGTCTTCGACAATTAGGAAAGTAGAATCAGAACAACCATTGTCCGTATTGATAATCTCTAAGGTATAAGTACCCGCTTCGTCAAATGTATTTTCTAAAGTGGTCGCTAACTCAACATTATTTGCATTGGTCCACGAATAGGTGAATTCTGATCCAACACTAGAGCCTAGACCACTCGTCATCACAGTTGGCTCCACACACGTAAGATTGAGCGCATTATCAATATTTACCGTAGGGGCGATTACGTCACGCGTAACCGCAATATCAAAAGTATTGGCACAGCCATTTACGATATCTATAGCGGTCAATTGGTAGGTGCCATCTTCATCTATTTCGGGATTAAGGGTACTTGCACCGCTGACTATATTGCCATCTATTGTTTGCCATTCATATTCATAAGTACTTCCTCCCATATTGATGGCTTGCACAATAGTTGAAGTAGTCAAACAGTTGAGCTCGCTAGGAGGATTGATATCCACCGCTGGTAAGGTCATATTTTCAGTTACCACTACTGACTGTGACACTTCGCAACCATTAACATCATCGATAATGGTCAGGGTGTACATACCCGGCATATCTACAATCGGATTGAGCCCATCCTCACCTGAGACAAAGTTGCCATTTTCATTTTCCCAAAGGATAGAAATATTATTTCCTTGTGAAGACATGTCTGCATTCAAGGTGATTTGCGAAGCATTGCAAGTCAATTCTAATTCCTCTACATTATTGATAATGATTGCGGTGGGGGTATTATCGTCCAAGCTTACTTCTACTATCGCAGATGCAGTACATTGATTATCTATAGAGGTAACAACTACTTCATAATCACCCGCTTGATCTACATTTGGATTGGCAGTATTTTCTCCATCTAAAATATTGCCCGTCAATGCGGTCCATTGAATGTCTAAGTTATTTAGATCAGAGCTGATATTCAGTTGTATTTCCTCTACGGTACAACTGAGATTATCTGCCATGTCTACCAGCACCATAGGAGATAGGGTATCCGCTTCTATAATGATAGAATTGGTACTCTCACAATTGTTATTTGTATTTGATATCGTAAGTACATATTCGCCTGGTTCAAAAATCTCAGGGGTAGGGCCATTGCCATCAAAAATGTTTGCGCCTGCTGTACTCGTCCAACTATAATTAATACCAGGGCCACTAGTAGAAGTACTCGCATCTAAAACAATGCTTGTCGTTTCACAAGTGAAGTCATCGGCATTAGCAATAGCTATGACGGGTAAATCCATATTGGGGTCAATCGTAACTTGGCTTTCGTTGGAGCAACCATTATCATTATTAACTACAGTCAAGACATAGGTTCCTGCAGCACTGACTTCAGGACTGAAGGTGTCTGCACCGCTAATAATATTTCCATCGGCAGAAGTCCATGCGATCTTAATATTCGTTTCGCCAGAACTAATAGACCCAGCGAGAGGCAATGCATTGACCCCACAATCCAGGGTCGCATTTTGCCCAGCACTCACGACTGGAAGGTCAATATTCTGAGTCACTTCGAATGGTACCTCACTGGTACATCCATTATCTGTATTGGTCAATATGACGGTATACATTCCTGGCATGTCAACTTCTATAGAACTGATGTCGGTAGGAGAGGTGATATTACCACCGCTCACTGTTTGCCAAGCGTATTCTAGATTGCTAGCGGTATTGATACCAATATTTTCGATGGCTAAAGTAGTCAGCGTACAATTCAGTTCTTCGATTGGGCTCAGTGCTAAAGTTGGCGATTCGGTATCGCTACCAATAGTGACGCTAGCAATCGAGGTACATTGATTCATATCATTTGTAACCGTAATAAAGTAGGTACCTGGTTCTGTGATAGCCGTTTGAAGACTGGTTTCAGTATCAATGTCTGTACCTCCATTGTTGCCCCAGGCAAATGAAAAGCCAGCACCATTATCTGATGCCCCCGCGTTGAGGGTGATGCTAGAAGTATTGCAATTCAAAGTTTCAGATTCAACGGCTTCAATATTCGCAGTTGGAGTACTGTTGTCTTGTTCTACTAAGACTTCAGCCGAAGCTTCACAGCCGTTGTCTAAATTCACCACGGTCAGCACGTAAGTTCCTTGTGCATTCAGATCAACAGAAGTGTTATTGATGTCTCCAAGTATGCTCCCATTTGGCGTAGTCCAAGTGTACTGAACATTAGTCTCATTGGAGCCTCCATTAATGGTCAATTGATCTACCCCACAAACCAACGTCTGCGTGGGGTCCACAAAAATACTAGGCATGACTTGTCTGTCAATTACATTAACGGTAGTCGTACTTGTACAACCATTTTCTCCAGTCAAGACCGCAGTATATGAACCTTCTTCGCCTACTAGAGGGGAAGGGGCATTCGAATTAAATCCATTGGGACCTGACCAGGCATATTCCAAGATGGTATCATCAGAGCTAATAGCTAAGGATATGTCTCCTAAGCATAATAAATCAACATCAGGATTAGCCATTACGACCGGGCCATCTGTATCTTCGTCTATGGTGATGTCGACTGTTCTTTCGCATCCATTTTGTCCCGTAATAATCAACATATACATACCTGTTTCATCCGCCGTTATCTCTGGCTCCGTGGAGATAGGGGTACCTGCAGGATTCAACCAAGTCAATGTACTTCCCGGACTGAGGCCGTCCGCAGATAAAGTTAAAGCGGTTAAATTACAATCCAATTGGGATCCCTGAGGATTGGTTATTTCTCCATCGGGCATATCCATATTGCTTGCTACCTCAAATGTCACGGAATTGGTGCATCCATTTTCAGCGGTAATAATAGCGGTGTATGATCCTGCCTCAGTGATATCATCTGGATTTTGTTCCGAAGAAGTATAGCCTCCTACGCCTGTCCAAGCATACTCCACAATATTTTCTGTAGAGCTAACTCCTATAGCCACTGCTGCATCGTTACAAGACAATTCAGCGCTGATAAAATCAATGTCTGGAGATAATGTATCTATTTCTACCATGACCATATCCATATTGGTACATCCATTAGCAGCTGTCACAACGACGGTATATATTCCCGCTTCAGTTACCAAAGGAGCTAGTTCTGTAGAGTTGAAGTCATTGGGTCCTGACCAATCATAATCATCGCTCGGATCAGAATTATTAATCAATGCAAGTTCTGTCTCATTGCAGGTAAGTATCTCAGTGGGTGGGCTGATATCTAGCATAGGTTCTGTATCATCGATCACGATATCTACAGAAAAGGAGTTGGTGCAGCCGTTTGCACCAGTCACGAGAAGATTGTAGGTACCTGGTCCTTCGACGGTAGGTTCCGCTTCTGTGAAGGTCTGATCGTTGGGGCCTGTCCACATATAGGAAGCTGCAGGATCTGCATTTTGGCTCGTCAATGTAGTAGTTGCGTTATTACAGTCAAGTACCGCTGGAGCATCTAAAGTAATGCTAGGCGTCAAGGTATCTGCATTGAGAAAAACTTCATTCATAACTGAACAGCCATTAGGAGCGGTAACCGTCAAAATATAGGTTCCCGTGTCGCTCACCATTCCAGGATTGGCCTGATCAGAGTTAAAACTATTTGGACCCGTCCATTCATAGCTGACTCCGTCCGTAGTGGAATTTCCTGTAAGCTCAAATTCTGTATTGTCGCAACTAATCACCCCACCATCTGCAACAGTAATATCAGGTAGATCAGCCGTCTGCATAACTTCGATACTGCTTTCTGCTGTACATCCATTTTCTCCGCTAGCTATCACCGTATAGGTACCACCAAGGCTCACTTCTGGATTACTAGAGTCGGAACTAAAACCATCTGGACCAGTCCATGATAGCGTACCAATCGGTTCACTAGATGTGATACTAAGTGTGCTAGTAGTAACAGTACAGTCAATATCGTTAGTAGAGCTGACCATGAAGTCAGGAGGAATAGTGTCCGTTTCTACCGTAAGTCGAATGGAATCACTGCATCCATTAGGGGCTATTACATTCAATAGATAGGATCCTCCGGCCCCAACTTCTGGCTCTTGCTCTATACTTGTAAAGTTGTCTGGCCCTAGCCATTCATAGATAGATCCGTCCAAACTCGATTCCACAGAAAAGGATATCGTATCATTGGTGCAGGAGAGGGTGTCTAGTACCGATGCAGTAATGACGGGTAGCTCTGATTCATCCTCTACAGTCACGGTAGCCGTTTGAGAGCATGCACTCTCCGTATTGATGACAACTAAAGTGTAGGTGCCGGGTTCAGTAATTTCTAAATCCAACTCCATCCCAATGGGATTAAAATTATTTGGATCGACTTCAGCACCTGCTATCCAATTTACAAATATATCATCGGTCATGTCAGTACTTCCTTCCAGTAGTAGCTGATCATTATTGCAATCTAACACGCCAGATATAGTGATATCAGCTTCAGGTACTCCAGAAACAGTTTGAAAAATAACAGCTCCCACTTCGGGGCATTGGCCATTATCTGAAACGGTCACGCTATAGGTTCCTGAGACAGCAACTTGCGCAAATGGTCCTGATGGGGTGCCAATAAATTCTCCGCCATCGGATGCGCCCCATATAAAGGTGTTTCCGCCAGATCCACTGGCATCAATAGTAATCGTATCTCCTTCGCATGCAAAACTAGGCGCTTCTACTTCAGCAAAAGTGCCACAAGTATTGGTGTTGCAGTTTATGCCTGTATCATCGCAGAAAATAATTTCGTAGTCATTGAATATACCTGCATCTATGGCTTGTCCATCTGTAACGGTTAGCGTCCAGGTTCCATTGATGGGGCCAGTATTGAAATCTTCTAAGCACCCTGAATTCGGATGATAGCTTCCATTAAAATCAAAATTTTGCGCAGTAAGATTTACATTGTTCCATGTAGCTGTAGAGGGTCCACCATCTGGCATTGGCGTTTCTGAGCAAGGCACAAAAGAAACATCATATGTCGAAAAGTCCGTTGGTCCAAACAGGGCGATTGGCCCTACCAGTGTTATTTGTTGGCCTCCAGGTGAAGTAAGGGTAATGGCTAAATCACCTAGGTATTGATGATCAAAGTTTAACCTCACGCCGCATATCCCTTGTGTAGGATCTGATAGGTCATCATTAGTAGCCCCCATAATGTCAAGAAAAAAATCACCTACAAAATTGTCAGGCATCAATTGAGGACAGTTTACACAACCACATCCTCCTTGGGCATTCAGATTTAATGAACAAAATAGGGAGATGGAAATAAATAGGGAGTAGAGTATCTTTTTCAAATTCTTGAGTTTGTCCCTTTCGTATACAACCTATATGAGGCATACGCATGGAGTGTTTACTTTAAAATAATCGGTATAGACCAACAATATAGCTGATTATCCTGTATTTATAAAAGCATTGCTGTTAATAAGGGGGTATATGTAATGGTTCTTTACTATATGTATCAACGATTTAAGGAATATGGGCTGTCTTTTTGACCTAGCGCTGTGCAAGGGTGCCCGCCCAGGGCAGACCTAGACCAAAACGATAGTGGCGGTCTAGGGCCGAGCGAGCAGCGAGTCCTGAAACATAGCGACCCAGACCGCAGCTTTTCGCGGAGCGTCTGGGTAGGTCCCTGTTAAAAATAATAGCCAAACCAAATTTCAAGCCTATAGAAATTTGTACCTTAGTGGTCTATGAGAGAATCCATGTCCCCAGAATTAATACTACAAAAATATTTCGGATATAATTCGTTTCGTGCGCAGCAAAAAGAGATTATCGAAACGGTACTATCGGGTAGAGATGCCGTGGTGCTGATGCCGACGGGGGGTGGAAAGTCGATCTGCTACCAGATACCGGCCATGATGCTAGAGGGGACCTGCATCGTCGTCTCTCCGCTCATCTCCTTGATGAAAGATCAGGTGGAGGCCCTGCGTGCCAATGGAATCACGGCGGCCTATCTCAATAGTTCGCTGTCCAGTGCGGAGCAAAGATCGGTAGAGTCGGCCTTGTACAATGGAAATCTAAAACTCTTATATGTCTCGCCAGAGAAGTTGGCTGGAGAAGCGTTTATGTCTGCCATCGCCCAGCTGCCCATCACGATGTTTGCGATAGATGAGGCACATTGCATCTCCTCCTGGGGACACGATTTTAGGCCAGAATATACGCGACTCAAATTGTTGAAATCCAAATTTCCCAACATACCTCTGATAGCATTGACGGCTACGGCGGATCGTATCACTAGGAAGGACATCATAGAGCAATTGGCGCTGGCTAATCCGGCCTCCTTTATTGCCTCCTTTGATAGACCGAATATATTTTTGGAGGCCAGACCGGGGCAAAAAAAGATAGAGCAAATCACGACTTTTATCCAAGAGCGCCCCATGAAGGCAGGCATTATATATTGCCTGAGTAGAAAAAATACGGAAGAGGTTTCTGGAAAACTTCAAGCCAAAGGTATAAAGGCCATGTGCTACCATGCCGGTATGTCTGATGACTTGCGTGCGAAAGTACAGGAGGATTTTATCAACGATGAGATCCTGGTGGTATGCGCGACCGTGGCCTTCGGGATGGGTATCGATAAGTCTAACGTGCGCTGGGTGATCCATCACAATCTACCACAAAATATAGAAGGCTACTACCAAGAGATCGGCCGCGCGGGTAGAGATGGGAGTAAGGCGGAGACGATTTTGTTTTATAGTTTTAGAGATGTCGCTATCTTCAGAGACATCTTCAATAGCAATGGTGGACCACAGCTGGAGCTCAAGTTGAGCAAACTGGATAGGATGCAGCAGTACGCCGAAGCGCTATCCTGTCGACGTAGGATGTTGCTCAATTATTTTGGCGAACAAGTAGATCAAGACTGTGGTGCCTGTGATGTATGCAAAAATCCGCCTCAATATATCGATGGTACGGTGACTGCTCAAAAAGCGCTGTCCGCAGTCGCTAGATTGAATCAGCGAGTGAGCGCCAATGTACTCATAGATGTTTTGCGGGGCTCTGGGAAGCGGGAGATTTTTGAGCGTGGCTACAATAAGATAAAGACCTACGGAGCGGGTAGAGAATTTGGCCAACGGGAATGGCAATATTTTATTCAACAGCTGGTCAATCTAGGGATTTTTGAGATCGCCTACGACGACTACAATGTGGTGCGCATCACTGACCTAGGAAATGATGTCCTCTATGGTAAGGCTCCCGTGAAGTTGGCAAGTCTGGAGAAAAAACTGGAGCGAGATAAAGAGGCTAAAAAAGCAGCCAAGAAAAAGTCAAGCAAGGAACAACTCAAGGATGAACTTTTTGAAAGATTACGTGAACTGCGTTCAAGATTGGCAAAGGCGAAAGGCGTACCCCCATATATTATTTTTGCGGATACCGCGCTGCATGCGATGAGCGAACATAAGCCGACTTCTGATCCAGAGTTGCTGCAGATACCTGGTATGGGAGAGCGAAAGTTGGCCCTCTATGGGGAGGCCTTCAAAGAAGAAATAAAAAAGTATGTCCTAGAAAAAGCAAAGACGGGCAGCCAAGTAAAAGGGGCGACCTATATGCAAACCTTGGAGATGCACCAGCAGGGCCTGACTGTGCCGATGATCGCTCAGACTAGAGGTCTAAACGAAAATACGATTTACTCGCACCTGAGTTCGCTCTATGCTGGGGGAGAGGATATTGATATCTTTCAGTTTGTAACGGAGTCGGAGGTAAATCTGGTAATCGACTTTGCGAAAAAGATGGAACCGCCGATCACCTTGAGACCCATATACGATGCCTTCGAAGAAAAAATTTCTTATACTAAAATCAAGTTCGCACTGGCTTACCATCAACGAGGCTAGTACTACTGTATCGTGTTTAACGGTTTGGGTGTGCCCCTTAATCTCCACTGAAAAAGTGTCGATACGGGTCGCGTCATCCAGGGGTGCGCTTCGCTCCCGTCCCGCGCATGGCACTGGCCAGCCCTTCAGCGTGACCAAGCCCTTCCTACCGCTCACACGGGGTGGGGGAT
>CAKZVJ010000165.1 GCA_937923345.1 uncultured Saprospiraceae bacterium | reverse complement strand
CACCCCCCGAAAAAAATCGGGGCAAGCTCTGCCGGGGTTCCTCTCTTACTTCTGAACATCCCTATGAAGCACCAATAAAAAAAGCATCACTCCATAAAATGGTGTGATGCTTTTTCTGTTAGATTCTTGAAAAATTAAAGTCGAACGATTTCTGCGCCTATCGCATTCAAGCGCTCATCAATTTTCTCGTATCCTCGATCTATCTGATGAATATTCTTAATGATTGACTTCCCTCTGGCAGATAAGGCAGCAATCAACAAGGATACACCAGCCCGTATATCAGGCGAGGTCATTTGTATGCCTCTCAATTGGGTCTGACGATTGAGTCCTATCACAGTAGCCCGATGGGGATCACATAGTATTATCTGAGCACCCATATCAATCAATTTATCCACAAAGAAAAGTCTTGATTCAAACATTTTTTGATGGATCAGCACTGAACCTTTTGCTTGCGTAGCCATCACCAAGATGATGCTCATCAGATCAGGCGTAAAGCCAGGCCAAGGGGCATCGTATACTGTCAAAATCGAGCCATCAATAAAGGTTCCTATTTCATACTCTTCTTGCGCAGGAATATGAATGTCATCACCTTGGATCTGCAAGTCTAATCCCATCTTGCGAAATACGGGAAGTATATTTCCCAATTCTTGAATAGCACAATTTTTAATGGTGATCTCTGATTGGGTCATGGCTGCCAATCCAATAAAACTACCAATCTCAATCATGTCAGGCAGAATGCGATGCTGTACGCCTTGTAAGGAGGAGACACCCTCTATGACCAAAAGGTTAGATCCAATCCCACTTATTTTGGCACCCATACCGCTGAGCATTTTACACAACTGCTGCAGGTACGGTTCACAGGCCGCATTATAAATCTGAGTAGTACCACTAGATAGTGCTGCCGCCATCACGATATTAGCAGTACCCGTTACAGAGGCCTCCTCTAGTAGGATATATGCTCCTTTGAGTTGTTCGCATTGGATGGAAAAGGTATTCTCCTCTTCATCAAAATGAAATTCTCCTCCTAGTTTTTTCAACCCATTGAAGTGGGTATCCAATCTACGGCGACCTATCTTATCTCCACCCGGCTTAGGAAGATATGCTCTCCCAAATCTAGCTAGTAGGGGCGCTATTAACATCACAGATCCTCTGATGTGTTTTGCCTCATTTTGGTAATCTTCAGACTTAAAAAAATCTAAATCTATATTAGCTGCATTGAAGCGATAATTGTTTTCTGCTAATTTTTCTACCTTAACACCAAGTCCTTTTAGCAAATTGATCAGTCTACGGATGTCTAGTATATTAGGAATGTTCTCAATGGTGACATCTTGGTCTGTCAACAAAGTTGCGCATAATATTTGTAGTGCTTCATTCTTTGCACCTTGGGGTTGCAAATCTCCTTTCAGTCTATTTCCTCCTACTACCTCAAATGTATCTTCACTCATATGAATTCTGTTTATTTATGAGCAAATATAAACAAATAGTGGGTACTAGATATTTGCGTGAGGGATCGCAACGATATAAGTAGGCTAGTCAGCTGAGTGAATCCGTACCTTAGGTAGCTGAGCGAGGTACGAGTGAAGATGCATAAGGTACATGGAGAAACCTGCTGAGTAGTCTACGCATACAAGAGGAGAGCCCGGTCGGCAGACACGCCCAAAAAACAACTCTACAAAAAAACTATTTAGTGAAATGAGCTTTGAGACGGTCGAGACTTTTTTGGTTGTGCTCATTATCCATAGCTCTCATAATATCTCGCTTTTCATTTTCCGTAAGGTGAAAAGTCATAGAGGCTTCTTCGTTCTTGAGCGAAGGACGATACTTGAATCGAATCACGTCAAACTTCTCTTCGCCAAGAAGTCCATAAATAAAGCCAAGGTTGGTATCGTGGTCAAACTCTTGCAAGCGCATCATCTTGGTGGCAATCCCGAGCGGATCCATTAGATTGCTAATAATCCCTTTGGACTCGTCCTCATTAATATCTTCGCTCCGGTCACGCCCTTGGATCATAACCATCACTACTCCCGAGGTATTTTCTTTAATCCAATCTCCAAATACATGCATAAATCGTACTGCTGACTTTACACCAAAATTATCTCTAAACCCAGAATCCATAACCTCGATCACGGGGCGGCTAGGAAGATGGACATTAGGTAAAATGAAAGGGTAAGTCGCATTCATACGTAGCGCCGTCGTGAAGCTCAAATTCTCAGCGTTTTGTTTTGCAAATAAAGATCCAAAATCTACTGCATCTATCTCTACACTTTCGTCGCGGGTGACTCCAATGGGCGATACCATCATGTATCTGACAGGCTGCGGAGAGATAACCATACGTCTACCATCGTTGACTATAGATGGTGTGATAAACATCATGGGAATGTCGGCATTTTTTTCGGGCTCTCGATAATCAACAAGGCGCTTATTCATCACATAGTTCGTATTCTCGTTGAGTTGCTTTTCAAAAATATATCCACGGTCTTTTCTATACCTGTACCCCCCTCTTTCGAACTCCATCCAAGGGAGAAAAAGATCATTGCTCACAATCATAAAAGCTATAGAGTTTAGCAAATCAAGGGATACATTATCAACATGATTTAATGCATACATGTCTTCTATATTTCCTATCTTTTCTTGATAGTAGCACTCTCTGAGATAGGCTGTCCCCACTAGTCCTCCTGAAGAACCAGAAAACAAAACTGTGTGATCAAGCAATTCTCTATTTACTGCTTGGTCTGCATTTTGCAAGACTTCTACTGCCCAAGTTGCTGCTTTAAGACCTCCGCCACTCACGCAAGTCAGTACCATTTTGGGTTTCTCTTCAGTATGCTTAGCTTTCCAGTTTTCTAAAATCTCAAGCGTGTTTGCAATATCTTTATTAATGTATTCTGGCTTGGTCATTTGCTTGAGATCTTTTGGGCTATAGGCGCTTGCCTCTACCTGATAATCTAAACCATAAGCCTTATTATTATAATTGAAATTGCGCAAACTAGTAATCCAATTGATACTCACTAAAAGGCCGACAAACACAGTGATCTTCCAATCCTGAAACCAATACGTAATAGCGCCAGAAATAGCAATCAAAATACTCGAGAGAATAAATACGCTAGCCCCAGCAGGTAGTCGAAACCATGGATAATCGATAAACACGCCGAAAAATAACAACACCATCAGACTTATCAACTGAATGATAAGTGCGTTAGTATGATTTTGCTTGAATATACTTTTCAATATCTTGCTATCGTAATGAGCGACAGAACGCACAAGGCGGACTTTGTATTGTTCCGTCAAATAGGTTTTCACTGTTCTTGTAGTTCGCTCATCTCTAACCATATCTACGATTGGCTCCCGTCTACCTGGTGCGATAAATTTGAGTAAATTGGGTGGTTGGCTACTTTTCTTTTTTACATAATTTTCGATATCCTTATTGGTAAATCGTAAATAGGTCTTGACCAAACGGATAACAATAAATGCACCCATTCCAAATCCAAAACACTTTAAAAGTGCATTGCCAATAGACCAAAATTCAAAAACAATCTGAAAGCGGAATACGCATATAAAAAAGATGAGAACGAATAAGGTCGGAATGATAAAGTTATTTAAAGCATACTTTCTGAATGGCCGATTGAGCGTCGCTAGAAATGGAAAGTGATGTGCCGTCAATAAATAGCTAGTCAAATTCCAAGTGATATAAAACCCGCCGTAGGCCATACCCACTATAAAAAAACTAAAAAAATTTACCTTGCCTAAGTATTCTGGATCAAGAAAAACATACTTCAGACCATAGTGAGACCCTAAGCCCCCCACTATAAAAAGGGTCAATAAAAGCCAAACAAAAATAAGTAAGGGATTACTCCGGAGGTGTACTGTGAGTAACTGAACTGGAAAAGAATAATATATGTTTTTAATCCAGTTCTTCATTTTCAAGTACTAGTTTGATTACTCGTATCGTGTCTATCTTGGTATCACTCACGAGTTCTATAATAAACTTGTATCCATTCAATTCTATCTCTTGATTTTTTTCTGGAATAGATTCACTCGTCATGACCAAATATCCGCTGAGCGTAGTATACTCGCCGTCGGGAAAGTCAAGATTATACTTTTCATTGAGGTAAGTAATTTCAAGTCTCCCAGAAAATATAAATTCATGGTCTGTTATTTGTTTTTCTACATATTCTTCTTGATCATGCTCATCTTCTATTTCCCCAAAAATTTCTTCCACGATGTCCTCCATAGTCACAATACCAGCTGTCCCACCATATTCGTCTACGACACAAGCTATGCTAATATTTTCTTTGATAAATTTACTAAGCAAATCTCGAATGCGCATCGCCTCAGGCACAAATGGTATATCCAACATTATGGACTTGATGTTTTTGGGATGCTTCAATAACTGTTGATGATGCACATAGCCCAGAATATCATTTATGTCTCCCTCGGAGGTAACTAGTATTCTAGAAAAACTAGTTCTTTGGATGAGTTCTAAAAGTTCTTCAATAGTGTTGGTGATATCTACCGATTCTATCTCCGTACGAGGCACCATGCAGCTTTTTACTTTTTGGTCCTCAAGGTGTAATGCCTTTTCAAAAATGTCTGTATTGATTTCATCATCAGTCTCCTTAGATGAATTTTTGATGAAATGACCAAGGTCCATCTTGGTGATTTCATATTCAGCATTTTCAGTAGATGCGCCTAAAACATGCTTCAAAAAAAAATTAGAAATTCGGTTCATCAGCCAAGCTGGAACAAATAGAACCCCTTGTATGATTCGCATTGGAATCGCTAAAAAATAAATTGCCTGATCTGCCCAATGCTTGAATGCAGTTTTAGGTAGAAACTCTCCAAATATCAATACTACAATAGTAGAAAGTATGGTGTATACTGGCAGCTTCCAAATGGCACTTTCTATCGGCATGGTACCTGTCAAAAACTCTTCAAATAAGATGGTGAAAAAAGCGAGCGCTATATTATTTCCTACCAGCAAGGTGCTGATGAAGCGATTGGGCTTATCATAAAAGCCGCCCATAATACGGCTATTGAGAGTATCTCTTTTTTTGCTGAGCTCTACTCTCAATTTACTAGCTGAGATAAAGGCCATCTCTGTCCCCGAGAACATCGCGGAAAGAAATAGAAATACCAGAATTAAAAATATCAGCATATTGAGCTAAAGTAACACTTTTCTTAAGCAATAGTAAGAACTCTTTCGAGTCTCTAATTTTCTACCCCCATTTCACCTTGTGGTCGTATTATTTTCCATTTTGTAAATCCCTGGTCTGCCTCAAATCCGTAGCCATGGATAACATCTTGAGCAGTAGTTATCTTTACCAATCTTTTAGAGAATACTTTTTGGTTTCTTTCGTCCCAAATGAGCTCTTCCGTATCTAAGACTTCCCCCTTCCCACTCTTCCAGACTACACTATCCTGCATGAGTATTCGCTTGTCTTTTTCAAAACGAGTAGCCATTTTGCATGTCAACTCACTTTGCACTCTACCTTTAGGGTCAAAAAAATCAACATCTACTCCATTGGGAAAGACTTGTTTTTTATCGCCACGCTTTGTATTAGTTAACATCTTATTTGCCTTTACAATCACGTTCACTACCGCAGAGTCACTATAGATCAATTCTACATCTGTAGTTGTTTCCATTTCTACATCCAACTCTTCTGCGGACAGCTTTGTAGGGTCTGCAGGCAGCTCCTCACAGGCCATAAAGCTCATAAGTCCTAGCAAAAATACAAGACCAATCAAAAATTGATTATTCATCGTGGTATTATTTGATACGTATATAATAAGAATGGTTCGGTAATTTTTGAGAAATTATAAAATCACAGTGATATTAGAAATTGGTCATTTGCTATTTGCAAAATTAATCACAAAAAGCCCAACATAATGGTTATCAGCAATTTAAGATTTATAACCTTCCTATTATAAAGTAGATACTGTTCGACCCAAAGGTTGTATCTGTAGTATAAACTAGGCGATTATCTATCGAAGCAAGGTGATATCTCCTTTAAATAAGAGATTGACTCCGTCGATAAATCCAATAGAAGCTTGATAGACGAATACCCCCTGATTCACATCTTCGCCTCTAAATGTTCCATCCCAACCCACGTTGAAGTCATTGAGCGGAAGGTTGGTGCCTTCCCACATGAGTGTTCCCCAACGATCAAAGATTTGCATACTATTCACAATAGTAGCCGCTGGTCCCGCGAATACAGCAGTAAAGTCATTTCGACCATCTCCATTGGGAGAGAAGACATTAGGTATAAAAACTGGTCTTACATTATTGACAAAAATAGTAACCTCATCTACTGACATGCAGCCATTTTCATCTACCACAGAAATGGTGTAGGTCGTCTGTCCTGGAGGCGTCAAGGTCAAATTGAGGCAATCATTGCAGCTCAGTAAGGTATCTGGCGTCCATACAATATCTACGACGCTACCTGCTGGCGATAAGCCCGCCGCAATATTAGCATCAAATCCTAAATCCACAGTTTGATCTGGGCCAGCATCCACGATTAGAGGAGGTGGGCCTTCTAAGATAGCTTGTATCTCACTCTCACAACCTTTGATATCTATAATGCTGATATTGTATACCCCAGCTGTCAGACTAAAGAAATTAGGAGAACCGACAAACGGACCGTCATCAAGAGAAAAGGAATATTCAGGATCACCACCTGAGCCCGCTACAGATATAATACCATCAGTGGAGTCGCTACAATTTGGATCTACCAAATTGGCCAATGCTACTGCAATATCAGAATCTATTTCACAACATTCTGTGATGACTACCGATTGGATTTCTGTCACAATACATCCTTCATCAGTCTCTACCGTCAATACAATAAACTGCTCACCAATCGCAGGATAGGTTACCGTGAACGGACCATCACCTTGTGCTGTAGCTGGAATAGCAGATGCTCCAAAGGACCAAGACTTTCTAATAATATTTCCTGTATCAAAGGACGACAGATCTGTTACTTCTATAGTTCTATCACATTCTATAGAATCTGGAGTCGCAGCAAAATCAGCTATTGGCCCAGTAAATACTGATGTCCCCCCAAATTCAATAGAAAACCCGTTTCCTGATTCACTAAAGTTGTTCACTAATAAGCCATACGCTACGCCTTGTTCCAAATTTACTGCGGAAACAAAATTGTTATCTCCAGCCTGACATCCACAGGTCTCTCCTGCATCGGCATCTGACAAGGAGAGCCCTGTCGGCCCGGTGCATGGTTCCCATTCACTAAATGGAGCACCTACATTCTCCCCTGAAAGCATACATCTAAGCTCTATCAACTCAGAACAATCACCTACTCCATTGGGTAATTCGTATAATGCAAAATCTAGATCATCATCCTCCTTTAAGGGCGTAAGCGTAAAAGAAAGCGATCCTGCTTCTTCGACGGTCCAAGTGTACCAAGAACTGTTTGACTCAGCCCAGATGCATCCCGTATTGGTATTACATTGAGAGGCTGGCAAATTGTCTGGCACTAAGCCCGTACCTAGCAGCTGTTCTACTACAAATGAGGATTTATCACAAAGGATTACAGAACTAGGGCAATCTGCGGATGGCTCTGGCACAGCATTAAAACTGTTGATACACAATCTAAATGTACCCACATTGTCCTCATCACCACTCACTCGAATATAATATCTTGCACCGACTACCAAGTCCGGAATTACAAATTCTACGACCCCTTGATTATCAAAATCTGAAGCACAACCATCTTCTATCAATGCATCACAATTTCCCTCATACAAGGCCATTTCTGGGAAGTTGAGTGTTCCTCCAGGTAGATTATCATCAGAATCTCCATTTACATTCACACTCACCGTATTGCCCATAGCTATAAATGTAAACCACACATCATTATCAATATTAGTCATTGCATTGGACCAACAACCAGGCGAAGGGGTCCCAGAAGAAATCGAGTTCACGTTGGTAAACTCTCCAAAATCAGAACAAAAGCTAGTAGGATCCTCAATATTCAATGCACTATTACAAAAATCGTTAAAGACCTGAGCCTTGATTGACAGACCACCGAAAGTGACAAAGAAGAATAAAATCGATAATTTGGTGAAACTTGTGGTCATTTGACTTATTATTAGAGATTAATATAACGTGGCAAAAATACTGAAAAGTGCTTTGACATCTGGTTTAGCTCTTATTTTTAATCATATTTTAATAGATTGCCGCCATATTTACACAAATATTCATGTTTAGGATACCAAATATCATAACCCTAGTCAACCTATTTAGCGGATGCTTAGCTCTTTTGTTCTTATTTCAAAAGGATTTAACGGCTGTTTTGTTCTGCCTAGGCGTATGTTTATTGGCTGATTTTCTTGACGGTTTTGCTGCTCGTTTGCTCCAATCTTACAGCGATATGGGCAAGGAACTAGACTCTCTAGCGGATATGGTTTCCTTTGGACTGCTGCCAGGATTTATACTGTTTTACATGCTACAAGATGGCGACTTCTCTACCATCACCCTACAGGGTGCGGCAGCATTTATCCTGACTCTTTTTGCGGCCCTTCGCTTAGCCAAATTCAATATCGATACACGCCAAAGTGAGTCTTTTCTAGGTATGCCTACACCTTCGGCGACACTATTCATTGCCGGCTTATTGCTCATCTATCGGAGTCATCCAGAGAGTGTTTTATTCGCATGGCCCAGCCTCTTAGCCATGGGATTGGTGATATCTATACTCATGGTAAGCGACCTACCGATGTTTAGCTTAAAATTTAAAGGATATTCGTGGAAAGGAAACGAAATTCGCTACATATTTATCATCTTTGCAGTAGCGATGTTTGTGCTCTTTAGAGACTATTCTCTGTCGGTGGTGATTGCCGCATACACTTTGTACTCTCTAGTCAAGCATCTACTTAAAAAATAAAATAATACCTCGAATATGAAATTCAAAGCGCACATCAACATCATGCCGCACAAAGAATTATTAGATCCTCAAGGCAAGACAGTCACTAAGAATATGGCTGGCGTGAATGTTACAGGAGTGAACGATGTTCGCATCGGCAAGCGTATCGAAATGACCTTGGAAGCAGACGATGAGTCTTCTGCAAAAACTAAAGTGGATACAGCCTGCGAAAAACTTCTCGCTAATCTCATTATGGAGACATATGAGTACGAGCTGGAGTCTCTAGCTTAATTTATGCTATACATTATACCCACTCCTATCGGCAATTTGCAGGATATGACGCTGCGCGGGATTGAGATGCTCAAGTCTGCCAGCATTATCTACGCGGAAGATACCCGCACCAGCAAAAAACTCCTCGACCACTTCAACGTCCAAAACGAGGTGCGTTCTTTTCATGCACACAATGAGCATGGCGTAGTAGATCAGTTGGTGGAGATGATGCAGCGTGGGCATGTGATTGCCTTGATTTCAGACGCAGGTACACCCGGCATTTCCGACCCTGGTTTTTTACTCGCACGCGCATGTCATGAAAACGATGTGCTTGTCACCTGCCTTCCTGGCGCGACCGCTTTTGTGCCCGCCCTAGTCAGTAGCGGCATTCCTTGTGACCGATTCCACTTCGAAGGCTTTCTACCGCACAAGAAAGGTAGACAGACCCGACTCCAATTCCTTGCCGAATTGCCCAATACTTTTGTCCTTTACGAAAGCCCCCATCGCCTCAAAAAATGCCTCGATCAGTTGATTGAACATTGTGGCGAAGACCGCATGGCTTGCGTCTGCCGAGAGATCAGCAAGATGCACGAAGATGTCAAGCGAGCTCCCCTCTCAGAACTGAAGGCGCACTATGCTCCTGTGGAGAAAGTGAAGGGAGAGATCGTTATCGTGGTGGCGGGTAAGTAGCTTAGCCCCTAATAAACCTTAGACCAAGTTAGCGCACCCAATCCACCCAAGAAAAAGGTAGAAAGGTCTTAGGTGCCTTGTACACATGACAGCTATCCTAGCTGGCTTAGGTGTCAAAACGAACAAGAGTGCTTAGCTAATAAAAATAGCTTTATTTCTATGGGCGAGTCGCTCGCTGAAAAGCGCTCCCGTCAGGCTATACAGGGGTGCGCTGTCGCTCCCGTGCTACGCACCTGTCCCTATCGGGCCAGCCCTTACTATCCTTCTCGCAAAAAAAATAAAACCCCTTAGAATCTATTCCAAAAAATACAGGACAAACTGACACATAAACCTCTATGGATAAGTATAACATTATAGACCTTTTATACACTCCCATGGATATCATCACACTGCTCCTCACTATACTACTTACTGCCATAGTCACCACCTTTATAGTCAACTACTTTTTTTCTGTCGGCAAAGTAAACAAAAGTGAATACCAA
Source organism: uncultured Saprospiraceae bacterium (assembly GCA_937923345.1). Lineage (GTDB taxonomy): Bacteria > Bacteroidota > Bacteroidia > Chitinophagales > Saprospiraceae > JALZVN01. The sequence goes on along the minus strand of CAKZVJ010000165.1, from coordinate 20,646 downwards.
GCCATCCAAAATGAGTTATCCAACCAAGTCCATCTCAATCAATCCCAACAAAATGAGCTCAACAGTCTTCAGCAAAATCAAGCAAGACTAAGAGATCAATATTCAAGAGAGGCAAAATTAAATGAGACTCAACAAATAAAAATAGATCAAAACCAAGAGACCGTAGTCAAGCTACACCGACAAGTAGCCCAACTCTCTGCCAACAATGAAGCCCTGCTCGACAGACTCAATGAACAGATGAAGAGCTTCCGAGTACTGCAAGAAGCCTCCAAAAATGAATTCAAAAATATAGCACAACAATTACTAGAAGAGAAATCTAAATCTTTTGCCACTTCACAAAAGAAAGAACTCAACGAAGTATTGGCTCCTCTCAAAGAACGGATACAACATTTCGAAAATAAAGTAGACAGCTCCAATAAAGAATCCATCGCTAGACACGCTTCGCTCAAAGAACAAATCGTAGGACTCAGCGAACTCAACAAACAAATGTCGCAAGAAGCGCAGCAACTCACCAACGCCCTCAAGCAAGACAACAAAGCGCAAGGCAACTGGGGAGAGCTCATCCTGGAGTCCATCCTCGATAAATCTGGTCTAGAAAAAGGCAGGGAATATCATCTCCAAGAATCACTCGTCAATGATGAAGGCAAAACCTATCGCCCAGATGTCATCATAGATCTTCCTGATGGTAAGAAGATCATCATCGATAGCAAAGTGTCCTTGAAAGCCTATAATGAATTTGTCAATCCTACACCAGAGACAGATAATAAGATTGCGCTAAAAGCACACTGCATTTCACTACGCAAACACATCGAAGGCTTAGCTGCCAAAAACTATCACGACCTCTATCGTATCGAAAGTCCAGATTTCGTGATGATGTTTGTGCCTATCGAGACTGCCTTTTCAGCAGCACTATCCGCACAGCAAGATTTATACACCTATGCCTTCGAAAAGAACATTGTCATCGTAACTCCTTCTACCCTATTAGCCACACTCAAAACGGTAGAGACGCTATGGCGCAATGACAAGCAACAAAGAAACGCTATCGGTATCGCTACCGAAGCAGGAAAGATGTATGATAAATTCGCGGCCCTGGTAGATGATCTCAACAAAATTGGCCAACGTATCGGACAGACTCAGGAAGCTTATAATGATTCCATGAAAAAGCTACATACTGGTAAAGGAAATCTTTTGACCCGTGCAGAGAAGTTAAAGCAATTGGGAGCTAAGGCGAATAAGAGTTTGGCAGGTGGTAATGATGGGAGAAGAGCGGAATGATTACTAGATAAGCTAATTACCTATTAACTCTTTAATTTTATCTATATTATCAAATTTGCGCTCCCTTAGCTTTTCAAGCTTGGTAAAAACTTGTGGGTCCCAACTGATTATACTTCCTATTACTAGCAGCTCATCATTACTTAATTGCTTACTTAAGTAACCAGAATTGAGGAAATATTCTATAAATATAGTTGCTTTACTTTTATCCGACAATCCCGTCCTTAGCAATATTGGTATCTCACCCTTCAGTACATCTGATAAATTATAAATACTTGCCATTTTAAATTCTGGAGAATGCTTTAAAATAAATGGATAGCCTATTTGCACTTCATTTTCTAAGATAAGAATCGTCATTTTTCTATAGGCATCCATTGATAGACCTTTATTCATAGCCAAGCTATCAAACTCATTAATTATACTATTTAATTTATGGAGCTCTAAACTACTTGTCTTAAATACACCGTAAATTGAATCTAAATATGCTAATTTCGAATGCTTATTGATAATTAAATTTCTAAGAGAATCAGCCTGATCATCATTCAATTCGACTAATATCATAGAGTCCATATAACCTATTTGGGCAATAGTATTCTTTGTGTAAAAAGAAATTAAAAATAAAGAAATCAATACCAGTCTCATGTTATTTTAATATGTAGTTCCAGAAGTATTCTCTAATGCTACTTTCCCAAGTTGTACATCACCCCTATTCTAAACTCGTTTGACAAATTAATATCAATATCAAATCCACCATTCCTTCTCTGCCTTGGAGTCAATATTGGATTATCTACCTCTTGTGCCGATACGAAAAAAGCGGTCGACAATAAATTCACAAATCCTGTAAGGGTAAAATTCTCATTCAACTTATAGTTCAGATTAAATGAAACTTGACCTTCAAACCCAAATTTGACTGCACCGATAGGAAATTCATTTGTCTCTGAGGGTGGGTCAAATGATTGCGCTAAGTAAAAAATGCGTTGAATACCCAGACTAAAAGAAATAATACCAGAATCTAAAAATTGTAATCTTTTCTTGTAATTACCTGTACATGAACGCCTTATCTATATATTTGTAACAAAACAAGGGTTAATAGAGCTTATTTTTGTAACAGAATAAAGGGTGTTTGACTTATTACTGTAACAGAATAAGGGTAAATATTGTAGATTTTTGTAACAGAATAAGGGTTGTTGGAGCCGGAAAGCCCCAGAGTGCATCTAAATAAGAAACAAAATATATCTAATTTTAGGTAAGCATGGCTTCTAATTATTGAAATATCGTCTCAGTCAAAATATTTTTGGAAAAAACCTCCGATATCTTTCATCCACTCATAAATCATCAGTTTTCTCAACAGTTTTCAAATAATTCTCTGGAGTAAAGACGGCAATTTTTGAGTTGGTATAGTCTTTAATATTTCTAGTAAGTATGGCCTCAAGACCTTCAACGGTAAGCGCGCACGAATACTGTATAGAATCTTCAAAATCCTTAAAATCATTTTTCAACGCTTGCAGGATTTCCTTTTTGCTTGTTCCGACTATTTCGGTCATTTCGGTTAACTCTTCTATAACTTTTAATGTGCCTTTATGACCTAAATATCTTCTTACTATATAATAGATGTTGTTAATACTTGCAGCTGATAAGTAGAGTTGAATCTCTTTTCTCTCATTTAGCTCAAAAATTTCACTTGCAGGATTGGCAAAAGGGGATCTATCCGTAAAAAAATCAATTACAACATCAGAGTCAATAAAAATTTTATTTACCATATTTTTTTAAGAGTTCATCATTTAGAATCTGCTTGTAGTCCAAATCTTTATCTCCTTTGATTATACCTCTTAATCTTTTAATTCTAGGGGATAATTCATCAGACTTAATTGGTCTACGCTCATTAGTAATAAGCTTGAAATAATTCTCGACTAGCTCCGATAAACTCTGCCCTTTTTCCTTAGCGTAATCCTTCGCTATTTCTATGACCTCTTTTTCGATCGTCAATGTTAGCTTAGTATTCATGGTTATTTTTTACTAAATATACGTGTTTTCTTTCTAAAATTCAACACGTGCTAGATGTTTGCAAGTTCATTATCACCTTTCACAAAATGAAGACCTCATCAATTTCTAGTAGTTTTGTCAAGCGTTAGGTTTCCTCACTGACTCAACAAAACAACTTTAAACCTCTGACAACCCGCTTATTATGTTCTTAGCAATTGATTTCGTAATTATCAGGATTGAGTATAAAAAGGGATTTTCTCAATCGTAGCTTAAGTGTTCAATTGCAATATCAATCATATGATACTATCCACAAACTCAGCAAATACTTTTTTGTGCAGCTCCAAATCCATATTACCAGATAGTGCGGCGCGTACTATATAATCTTTGTCTCCTTCTTTTGTAGTGCCTTGTGTAGAGGTCGCGGGTACCGTCCAATAACATCCTTTCAGTTGACCATAGCTTACACAGAATTTGCTTTCTGTAGGAATCTTATCAATCATTAAGTGAATTAACTTTAGATTCAGCTTTCTTTTATAATCCTCCTTCTCTTCCTCAGAGTTCCCTTTGGTAGGGAGATCTAATGAAAATACAGAAGGGGTAAATCCTTGCTGAGCCAAGGTCTCAGAAACAAAATTAATCTTCGCTTCTGGAAGGGTCTCCTGAATGAAATTTACAAATTTACGCGTGTTAATATATGCATCCTCTATGCGTTGATTCATAGAAGGCAACTGGTTCGATAATATTTCCAATTGTAAATCTGTGGCCTCGTTATCACAAAGTTTAAGATGCTTCTCCACCTTATCCATCAAGTCTTGGGTATGTTTATTTCCAACACAGTATCCGGCAGTACATTTACCACCACTTGGGAATTTAGAACCACTAGCGTAAGCTATAGTCTTCCCCTTTCCTAATAGTTTGCCTTCTCCTAAGAAAAGCACATTAGGGCAGAAGGTTTGATCTAAAATAAAAACTGGTGGGACAGCTGTTGCTCCCGTCTTAGTTTTTCTCTCCTTTGATAAAGCATTTTGCAGTTTTATCAAATCAGGCACTTCTACTCTTGGATTAGTTGGAATTTCTGCGATGATGTAAGGTACTGCATCTTCTGCAGCCATACGATCTAGAACGGATTCTACACTTTGATCCATCTCTTGCCCTGCATCTACAGGTAAATCTACAATTTCAACCTGAGGCAAGCACGCTGCCACACGTCTTGCTTGATCATTGGTCCCTCCGTAGCAATTAGGGGGTACAATAAACCGAATCGCTTTGTCCTTATAGTTTTCTTGCGCATGTTCTACCAGTCCCATCATGATTGCGTACTGGATGGAAAGTCCACTAGAGCCCATCAAAGCTTGTGTATCTGCCCCGGTGATTTCTTTTATCAATTCCTCAACGCGCTTTTTATTCGAGGCCACATGTTCATCATGCTTAGCCTCGTAAGTCGCATCTGTCATCTTTTTCAAAACCTGTAGACAATTGATAGGCGTCATCGCTATCGTCTCTCTCCTCCTCACGTGTTGTATTTCAGAAACATAATTTGCGTTATGCGCTCCATTTGCCAATAGTATGCTCCCATAGTTTTCATCCACACTAACTACAAAATCGATTTTTGAATTGACTTCAAAAGTAGTGACATCTGATTCTTGAGAAATATAAATGGTGCTGCCATCAAAATCGGATAGTGCATCCAAATTGTCCACCGATTTCATATCATAGCGATAGCCATATACTTGCTGGATTGTTTCTGCATCAAAAAATGCGGGTGCTTCGCCAGTGTATAGTATTCGAGTATTTTTATTATCAAGTAAATTCTTTCTCAGAATAGAAAGTATCGGAGTCGTTTTTGAAGAAAAAACAATGACACGATCAGCAGTGGCATTATACATATCTGCTACGACCCATTCTAGCACACAAGATAATGGATGCCCCAAACGGATATAATCATAAGCTGTTGGCAATGCTTCCAAAGCGCTTCGTTCAGCGCTATTGGTTTTGTATAGCCCTTCAAACTGCTCTAAAAACTGAGTCTTAGCAAATTGCTCTTCGTAAATATCTAGTCTATGAGTGGTGAGCGCCAGCCAATCTGATGGCATGTTTTCTAGCACCTTCTTCGTATATTCCTTTATCTTAATATCAAGCATCTATTCTCCTTTACTATTGTATGGTATCAAAGATACGGTATTCGTATTTATCATGCTAAAGGGATTGACACAATAGATTTTAACCCAATAACGAGGATTTGACATTTAGATGGTATTAATTGATACAATATTCTTTAAAAAGCCTAATCAAATCACAGCATTGAATTTTTGCTCAAATTATAGTAATTTTACAATATGGCAGATGATATATTAATAACTGGTATTCCTGTAGCTCAACAAATGGAAAGAGCTAAAGAAATCTTGGAAAATCAGGTAATTCCAAAAGAAAAGGAATTCCAAAAGCGAAAATTGGAAAACTCGTTGAGTACTAAAGTACTTAGTGTTATCAAGAGTAATGCCTGAATTAATCATTATTGCAGGCTGCAATGGTGCAGGTAAGTCAACCTTCGCCTCTTCTTTTATTTCTGAAAATATCTCATCTTTCGATTACGATAAATTATACTTAGAATACTACAACTCATTACCTGATAGCGAGTTTAGAGAAAAAATTGCAAAGGATAAAACAACAAAAGAGTTTGAGCAAGCAGTTAAATCTTCACTTGATTTAGGACTAGATTTTTGCTACGAAACAAACTTTGATAGCTTACCCCTTTATTGGCCTGAAATATTTAAGAATAAAGGGTTCACCCTAATTCTCATATTCTTTTGTCTAGCCAACCAAGAAATTGCGAATCATCGCGTACATGTTAGAGCTGAATTCAAAGGACATTTCGTCAATAAAAGAAGTATCGACATAAAATGGAAAGCAGGTTATAAAAATATCAATAAGCATTATTCTTATTTTGACAATTTATTATTTGTAGATAATTCAATTGCAAATGAGACTTACACCAATATCTTACAAATTAAAAATGGTGAACCCATCTTAATGTCAAATGCCCTTCCAGAATATTTTGAGAGGCGATTACCACGTATTTTCACCTTGATAAAATGAAATACAAAATTCAGTTATTTATGCTCTGTCTCTCTTGTACAAGCCACCTTAGTTTTTCTTAGGTGCCTTGTACTAATATAATTAGCTGAGGTGTCTTAGGTGTTACCCTTTTTACATCCATCTTGCTTAGCTAACGTGTTCGTTTTAACACCTAAGCAACCTAAGACGTCTTTCTCATGTATGAGTCACCTTAGTTTTTCTTAGGTGCCTTAAGCGTCACCCTTTTTGCATCCATCTTGCTTAGTAAACGTGCTCTTTTTAACACCTAAGCAACCTAAGACCTCTTTCTCTTGTACAAGCCACCTTAGTTTTTGTAGTGCCTTGTACTCGTATAATTAGCTGAGATGCTCCCGATAGATCGCGATAGATCGGGACAAGCTTTAGGTGTTACCCTTTTGCCATAGTCCTATGCGACTCGCCGAAGGCGACCAAGCTCGACAAACCGGAGGTGCGTAGAAGCAAAGGATAGGAATGGCATGCGAAGCATACAATGGATAGCCTGCCGCCTCCCATTTTGGAGGGATGGCGGTGCTCCCACAAAAAAAGCAGGACCCAAATGAATGAGTCCTGCTGTTTATTATTTTTGTTAATCTATTGTTTAGGCACCTTCTAAAGCTGCAGCTCCACCAACGATCTCTGAAAGTTCTTTGGTAATCGCTTCTTGACGGGCTTTGTTGTAAGTGATCTTCAATTCTTTAACGATGTCTTCTGCGTTTTCTGTCGCTTTGTCCATGGCAGTCATACGTGCACCATGCTCAGAGGCATTGGTATCTAAGCAACACTTTTGCAATTGGTTTTGAAGAATAGATGGAATCAATTGCTCCAACAATTCTTTCTTACCTGGCTCAAAGATGTACAGCGCTTTGTTAGATTTTTCATCCGCTGCGTTTGCATCCGCGTTTGCATCAGGCTTAACCGTTTCTACTGGCAAGTATTGTTCTACTTCTGCAAACTGAACTGCTGCATTTTTGAATCTACCGTATGAAATTTCCACAGCGTCGTATTCTCCTGCAGAAAAGGCATCCATAATTTCATTCGCAACTGGCGCGATATTGTCAAAAGTAAGGTCGGCGAAAAGGTTGACATGCGTATCAATCGGGTTATACTGCTTGCGTCTTCCAAAGAAGTCCATGCCTTTTTTACCGATACACATTACGGTAACATTTCCAGCAGCCAACTGCTCAGCGTACTTTTCATTGACTGTATTCACCACTCCTTTGATGATGTTAGAATTGAAACCGCCACATAGACCTCTATTGGAAGTGATGCATACCATCAACACATTCTTTACCTCACGCTCTGCACTAAACTTTGAAGAAGCGTCATCAGCTTCCATATTAGAAAGGATGTTTTTCAACATCTCGTTCATCTTATTGGCATAAGGACGCATCTGCTGAATAGCCATCTGTGCACGACGGAGCTTTGCCGCAGAAACCATTTTCATGGCACGCGTGATTTGCTGTGTAGATTTTACAGACTTAATTCTATCTCTTACTTCTTTAAGGTTCGCACCCATAGTATTTGATTACTTGTATTGTGAACTTAATTCTGCAGCCAACTTCGTTACAAAGTCTGTAGCTTCTGGAGCTAATTTACCTGACTTGAAAGTAGCCAATGTCTCAGGGCTTCTTTGCTCAAGCGTAGTCAAGAAATTCTCTTGGAAATCAATCACCTTATCAACAGGCACATCCTTCAACAAGCCTCTTGAACCTAAGTAAATGATCGCTACTTGCTTCTCTACTGACATTGGTGAGTATTGCGCTTGCTTCAAGATTTCCACATTACGCTTACCTTTCTCCAATACTTGCATAGTCGCTGCATCCAAATCCGAACCGAACTTTGAGAATGCTTCTAGCTCTCTATATTGTGCCTGATCCAACTTAAGTGTACCAGATACTTTCTTCATTGATTTGATCTGTGCGTTACCCCCCACACGAGATACGGAGATACCCACGTTGATCGCTGGTCTCACACCCGCGTTAAACAGGTTTGATTCCAAAAATATCTGACCGTCTGTAATCGAAATTACGTTAGTCGGGATATACGCAGATACATCACCGGCTTGCGTCTCAATAATCGGTAAAGCCGTTAATGATCCACCTCCTTTTACTAAACCTGATTTCTTTAAAGACTCAGGAAGGTCGTTCATATCGTTTGCGATATCATTGTTGTTAATGATCTTCGCAGCTCTCTCCAACAATCTTGAGTGAAGGTAAAATACATCACCAGGATATGCCTCACGCCCTGGAGGACGTCTAAGTAAAAGAGATACCTCACGGTAAGCCACAGCCTGCTTTGATAAATCATCATAAACGATCAATGCTGGACGACCTGTATCACGGAAAAATTCTCCAATCGCTGCTCCGGCAAACGGTGCATAGAACTGAAGCGGTGCTGGATCCGAAGCAGATGCAGATACAATAGTTGTATAGGCCATTGCTCCATTTTCCTCCAGTGTCTTCGCTACGTTGGCCACTGTAGACGCCTTTTGACCAGAGGCAACATATATACAATAAACAGGCTCGCCTGCTTCGTAAAATTCTTTTTGATTGATGATCGTATCGATAGCAATCGCTGTCTTACCCGTTTGTCTATCTCCAATGATCAACTCACGCTGTCCTCTACCTACAGGGATCATCGCGTCAATAGCTTTGATACCCGTCTGTAATGGTTCAGCAACAGGCTCTCTGTAGATTACACCTGGTGCCTTTCTTTCCAAAGGCATCTCATATTTAGTACCAGTGATCGGTCCTTTTCCATCGATAGGTTCACCCAATGGGTTGACTACTCTACCCACCATACCTTCACCAACGTTCAAAGAGGCGATTCTTCCTGTCCTTCTTACGGTAGATCCTTCTTTGATACCGTCGCCATCACCCATCAATACAACCCCAACGTTGTCTTCTTCAAGGTTCAATACGATGGCTTCTACGTCGTTTTCAAACTTAACCAATTCACCTGCTTGAGCAGCAGTAAGACCATATACACGGGCGATTCCATCTCCTACCTGGAGTACGGTTCCTACCTCTTCTAATTCTGTCTCCGTTTTGAATCCAGATAATTGTTCTTTGAGTATCGCAGAAATTTCGCCTGGTTTTACATCAGCCATCTTGCTTATTTTTAAAAATTACTAAATATTAAATTTGTGATTCGTAGGCATTCCCTACAAACTTCTTTTTCAATGTTTCCAACTTGTGTGCGACGCTAGCGTCATACAGTTTATCGCCTACTTCTATAATGAATCCACCAAGTATAGCTGGATCTACTTTAGTAGTGATTTCAACACTTTCGTCTGTGATATTAGAGGCTAACAATTTTGCCTTGATAGCAGCCAATGCATCATCTGAAAGCGGCTTTGCTGAAGTCAATACCGCAGTTGATATTTTCTTAAACTGATTGTACTGCTCAATAAATTCATTTGAAATATCTGGCAAATACGCTTCTCGACCTTTGCTAATAATGATGTTCATAAATGCTGAAGACATCTTATCAAAACTGCCAGAAAAAACCTTATTGATAATATCAGATTTCTTTTTTGCATTGATGATAGGGCTCTTTAGCATTAAATATAGATCCCTATTTTTCACTGCCTCTTGCAATGTCTTCATATCACCAAAAACTTGGTCAAGGTTATTACTTTCCTTGGCAAGGTCCAAAAGTGACTTGGCGTATCTCGAAGCTATTCTTTTTGCAGACATGCTATTAATTTATATTCAGTTCGTTAACTAAAGAGTTAACCAAATTCTCTTGAGACTCGTCTCCTTTAAGATCTTTGCGAAGTACTTTTTCCGCAATCTCAATAGCCATCAATCCCGTCATGTTCTTCACTTCTGTCATAGCCGCCTTTTTCTGGCTGCTAATTTCCAATTGCGCAGATTCCATGATTCTATTCGCTTCAGCCTTAGCTGTTTCACGCGCTTCATTGATAATGCTATCCTTGGTATCCTTTGCCTCTTTCAAAATTTGTGCTCTCTCCTCTCTAGCTTGCACTAATACTTTTTCATTCTCAGCTTTAAGATTAGCTATTTCAGCTTTCGCTTGCTCCGCTTTGTCTAAAGCATCTTGAATATCCCCATTTCTAGTTTTCAAGGCATCTTTGATAGGTCCGAAAGCCATTTTTCCAACCATTAACCAGAAGATCCCAAAAATGATTGTAGTCCAAAAGAATAAACCAAAGTCTGGCTTAATTGGGCTGAAATCTAATAAAAATATCATTTCCATAATTTTTTACATTTGAAAAGTTGAGCTGCAGCCAATCGCTACAACTCAACTAGGTTTGATTTTTTATGCCCCTCCAAAGAAAGACAAAATAATCGCGATTACCGCAGCACCCTCAATAAGGGCTGCAGTCAAAATCATGTTTGCACGAATGTCACCCACTGCTTCAGGTTGACGTGAAATGGCTTCCATAGCTGCAGAACCGATCTTACCGATTCCGTAACCTGCACCAAGTACTGCTAATCCAGCTCCAATAGCTGCTAACGTTCCAGTCATAGTATAAAAACTAAAATGGTTAAAAAATATCTTTGAGCTCGAGGCTCTATATAAAGGAAAGACCATTGTCTTTCCGGGTTATTATCAATTAGTGAGCGTGATGCTCTTCAGTAGCAGCCCCTATATAGGATGCTGTCAAAATGGTAAATACAAAAGCTTGGATCAATGCTACCAACAACTCTAAAGCCATCATGAATAAAGTCAATAGGGTCGAGGCTATGGTAGTACCATATGCAGCGCCCGCATTTGCTCCATTTTTACCAAATATAAATATCAATCCCACGAATATCACAACTACGATGTGTCCTGCAGTAATATTACCAAATAAACGCAGCATCAATGTTGCTGGCTTAAGGATGAAATTACCTACTATCTCTACTGGTGTAATGATCAACTTTACGATAAATGGTAAGCCTGGCATCCAAAAGATATGCTGCCAATAGTGACCGTTGCCATTAAGGTTAGTTATGATAAATGCAAATACGGCTAGAATAGCCGTAACCGCTAGATTTCCTGATGCATTGGCATTTCCAAAGAATGGAATCTGACCAAATAAGTTCAGCCCTAGGATAAAGAAGAAAATACACAATAAGAATGGTGTGAATTTTTCCCATGCATGTCCTAAAAATGGCTTACAGACCTCATCCTGTATGAATACAATGATAGGCTCGATAAAACCTTGCATACCAGTTGGTGCTTGTCCTTGTCTAGTCTTATAGGCTTTAGCTACTCTTAATAATACTATAGTCAGAAAAGTAAAGACAATCAACATCGCCATTACATTCTTAGTAATTGAAAAGTCATAGAAAGAAGTAATTCCTCCTCCGAATAGGCCCATATCAGCCGTACTTTTATTATCAGCCTTATAGAGCTTGTTGTTATAGCAAACGTGAACTACATCTATTGGCTTTCCTGTTGATGGGTGTGGAAGCACCATAGTGCCTACGTCTCCGTGGTGCAATTCTACCTTTTCTTTTGGAAAGGTTGGATCAACTATCTTTCTCAATGAGCCCTCATATAGTACATATCCTTTGTAAGCATAGTGTGAATTACCGTGGTAATCTGCCTTGAAGTTTCCTGAAGAAAAGAAATCCCAACCCTCTTTTGATTTTACAATACATGGCAATGGAAAATGCCAAGGCCCAATGCTATATATGTTCTGATCTGAAATGTGATGGAAAGCAACCTTCGCAGCATTAAAGGTTGTAGGATCCTCATGTGCCATTCCACATGCATTGGTCTGTCCGTGTGCATGGTCGGCACCTCCATTCCCGTGGTCGTGACTATCATGATTGAGTCCTGACTGATTTTGTCTTTGTTGCTGTAGCTTCTTTGAAGTTCGCTGCAACACTTTTCTCTCTTTTTTGCCGTGATTATGGCCTGAATGATCATGACCATCATGATTATGCCCAGAATGATCATGGCCCGAGTGATCATGGCCATCATGATTGTGTCCATCATGATTGTGTCCATCATGGTTGTGCTGCGCGAAAGACAGGGTGAAAACAAAAAGAAAAACTGCCGTAAAAAAGGAAAATTTGCCCATTAAATTGCCTGATTGTCGATGCTTAAAGCACTGGTTTCAAAATCGGCACAAATGTAGCCACTTTTTTACTCATAAAAAAGCCGAATTTGCCCTTTTTGAGGGATAAATACCCCCAATATGGTGGCGATGAAAAAAGGGTTGGTCAGATACAAGGATTTGACAAACCCACTTAGTCTTTATTCTGCTGAAACGTATTTTTGACAAATGATATAGCTATTTGCTTACAATTCGCACCAATTTTAAATTATTAAGGATTATTCGGCGTCAACAACTATTTGAAAAATGTAAATCATGTTGAAAAGAATATTGATTTCATGTATCAATCTAAATAAGTCCACGAATTTACCACTCGCCAATACCCTCTTGTTTCTGAAATTTTGAATCTCGACCCATGCATGCCTATCTCTTCTCTTAATTTTACAACCTCCGCGATTTCTTCTTCACTCAAACCAGGATCCGATCTTAGCTGTGGCCATGCAAAGTACTTTTGTGGCAATTCACAGGAATTCAAATGTCTGTCTAAAATAGTAGCATAAAAATGTGGGCTAATTTGACCATCGGCTAAAGCCTTGTCTAAAATGGGCTGTAGAACCACATTATTTGTATCTCTATCAAAATGCAGTAACATTACTTCAACAAAATTATTTTTCTCCTTACCTACTTTATCTTCTCTTAAATAGCCATGCTCTTCAAACATGGATAATAAGATTTGAATATTGAGAGAATCCGTTCTTTTCCAATTCATTCTAGCCTCATTAGCTTTTAGGAATTTTGGAGTATTGTGAACTGCCTCATTATCTACATTCTTCCAATAATATTTAACTAGTCTTTGCTTTTGAGTTCTTACCCTCTGGTCTTCATACAGCAGGCTATCTAGCTTCGCCGCTATAGGAGCATAGGCCGCGGGACACTTTTCTTGGCGCTCTATTTGAGAATTATACTTCTCTTTCAAAGTTTCATTGTTAGCTTTTTTAGCCATTTTATAGAATTTCTGCAAATAAGTTGTAGTTACAAAGTCTACCTTTTCAGAGGCTACTTCATACTGGGCTAAGGCTTCCGAGTGCTTTCCCTGATGAGCCAACTTATCACCTAAGTATACTTCATAGTAGAAGGTTTTGTAGTCTTGGCCGTTTAGGGAGACTACTAGTAAAAGTAAAAATGATAGGGCTGTAATTGCTTTGCGCATGGCTCGGTTTTTTATTGATTCAAAAACTAAATTTTTAACGAGAATGCCTTCCTCTTATTATTTTATGTAGAAGAATTAACCTATGCAGGGAAGCAACCCGCGAGAGGGATCGACAAGGCGTCGACCGCTAGGAAGACGGTCCCGATTTTTACCCGACCAGCCTATGTGTGATGGAAATATACTCAATGGAAATTGGTTTGGGATAATTTATGCGAATTTATTTTGGTCACTGTCAAGGCGCAAAACGCAGCCGATGCCATAGCATCAGCGAGTATTTGCAACGCAGATAGCGGACAAAAGAAATAGCAGAAAAGTCCCAAACCACTTTCTTTTGAGTATAAATAAGTGTCGGGACAAGCTATAGGGATGGGAGCGACAGCGGACTTTTTTTGATTCTATTTATTCCCATAATGCGAGTATGCACTAACAACAATAACGGTAATTACATTCTCCTCTATTTCATAAATCAACCGATGTTTCTTATTGATTCTTCTTGAGTAAAATCCTTCTAAGTCGTGTTTTAATTTTTCTGGTTGACCTGTACCTGTTCTTGGATGCTCTTTCAATTCTTCTAATAGAATGGATATCTTTTCGAGTATCTTTTTATTTCCTGATTTCTTATGTCTCTTTATATCTTTTAGCGCAATTGATGAAATTCTTAACTTATAACTCATAAACCTAGGAGGTCTTTAATATCGGCTGATGAACTTATTTCTATGAATTTGCCATCTCGTGCTTGTTTAGCACTTTTCTTGATTCGCTTCACCATCTTCTCATTAAAATAGATATCATCTTCTCCTATCGGTGTCAATGCATAGGATTTGTCCTTTCCTCGCTGGACTATTATTTGTTCTCCTTTATCTGCTTTTTCAAAGTACATTCTTTGATTCTGCCTAAATTCTCTGCTGCTTATTATTAGCATAATTATTTATTTTTTAACATGTACCACAATGGTACAACATTCAATTTAATCTTTTAGTTTCATTATTGCAATGGGTGATGTTTTTTAGCTCATTTCTCAAGTCTGTTGGATGTATTTTCTGTGTAAGTGTTGCAATCATTATGGCAATATAATATAGCCCTAAATCGCTGAATATCTATTCATCACATCACTTATTCATTTTACCTATCTTGATAACTGACTACTGATACTTGAGTATACCTAACTCCCGCGTGAGGGATCGACAAGGCGTCGACCGTTAGGAAGACGGTCCCGATTTTTTCCCGACCAGCCTATGTGTGATGGCAATAAATAGGTCACTGGACAAGCTATCGGGACGGGAGCGACAGCGTACCCTGAAAGAGCCCGCCCCCCGTAGCTTTTCGCGAAGGGGCGTCACGCCCAAAACAAAAAAAGGGCCTATCCAACACAAAGTCCGATAAGCCCTCATTATTATTTTAATACAATATTATCTAGCGAATGATACCGCTCGCTTCTCTCTGATCACTGTGATCTTCACCTGACCAGGATATTGCATTTCATTTTGAATCTTCTCTGAGATTAAGAAAGCCAAATCGTCAGCGTACTCATCGCTCACTTTTTCACTTTCTACGATCACTCTCAATTCACGACCAGCTTGCATAGCGTATGCCTTTTGCACACCTTCGTGTCCAAGAGCTAGTTCTTCAAGCTCATTGATACGCTGCATGTAGCTCTCCATGATTTCTCTACGCGCACCAGGTCTTGCACCTGATATCGCATCACAAGCCTGTACTAGTGGCGAGATGATATTATTCATTTCTATCTCATCGTGATGCGCTCCTACAGCGTTGCAGATAGCTGGATGCTCCTTAGCCTTTTCACAAATCTTCATACCCAATAGTGCGTGTGGCAATTCACTTTCTTCCTCTGCCACCTTTCCAATATCGTGCAGTAGACCGCCACGCTTAGCCATCTTCACTTGCTTAGAGTTCAAGCCAATCTCCGCTGCCATGATAGCGCAAAGGTTAGCCGTCTCAATAGAGTGCTTCAATAGGTTCTGACCGTAAGAAGATCTAAAACGCATACGACCGACCATCTTTACCAAGTAAGGATCCAAGCCGTGGATATCCAAATCGATAACGGTACGCTCCCCTATTTCTCTGATTTGCTCCTCAAGCTGCTTTCTCGTCTTTTCAACTACCTCCTCGATACGCGCAGGGTGGATTCTACCATCCGCTACCAACTTCTTGAGCGACAGTCTACACACTTCTCTTCTGATCGGGTCAAAACTAGAAATTACGATTGCTTCTGGCGTATCATCTACTACAATCTCTGCTCCAGTCGCCGCTTCTAGGGCTCTAATGTTTCTACCTTCTCTACCGATGATCTGTCCCTTGATGTCATCTGACTCTAGGTTGAAAACAGATACGGTATTTTCTATAGTGTATTCAGCACACATCCTTTGGATAGACTGAATCACGATTTTCTTCGCTTCCTTATTTGCTGTTACTTTTGCTTCTGAGATAGATGCTTTTACCAAGGCCATCGCTTCGTTCTCAGACTTCGCTTTTACTGCTTCTAGGATTTGCTCTTTAGCTTCTGCTTCAGACAATCTAGCTACAGATTCCAACTTTTGGATGTGCTCATTTTCTTTAGCCTCCAGATCTTTCTTTTTCTTAGACACAATGTTGAGCTGCTTATCAAGATTCTCTCTGATCACCTTTACTTCAGACTCTTTGGCTTCGATGTCTTCTATCTTAGAAGCGAATTGCTTTTGCTTCAACTCCAATTCCTTTTCAAGCGCCTTGATTTCTAACTCTCTCTCCTTAGATTCTACCTTGAATTTGTTGACCTTTTTGTCATGCTCTGAGCGCATGGAGCTGTACTTTTCTTTGGCTTCTGCAATCTTCTTTTGCTTGACAGACTCATTTTTTGCTTCTGCCTTCGCCATGATCTTATCCGCTTTGGAGCTCGCCTCATCCAGCTTTCTTTGAGCCGCTAACTTAGCTTCTTTGAGTGCCAAGTCTGCCTTATTATTGGCGTCTTCGATAGCTTTTTGGTTGCTCTTCCCTACTGTAGAGTAGATCGCTCCACCCCCAAGAATCAAACCGACTACCGCCCCAATAATGATACTTACTATATCCATGTATTTTTTGATTAAATAGATTAAATAAAAAATATATCAACCATTCCTTGCTCGGGGTATATTGTTCCCAAACCTATATATGATTGGCATGCAACAGACTATACGTTTATAGTCCTGCCCAAGAAAGAAAACAGTAGTCTATCCTAAAAACAGCTTAGATAGCTGCTTCTAGTATTTCGTCTACTTCAGTAAGGTCATCATTAAAAGCTGAAAGGTCAGATTGGCCGCCAGCAGAAAGCTCTTGCAATTCTACAGCATAGGTGAGGAGAACCATAGAAAGAATGTCTTCCTTATTGGCTGAGGTGTAATCGATTTGAAATTTATTGATCTTAGCATTGAGGTCTTTAACTACTTTTTGGATAGCTGCTTCCTTGTGCGCCTCCACTTTGAGGGGAAAGCTTCTTCCCGCCAACATAACTTTTATGTTCTTGATATTATTAGTAGTATCGCTCATTATTATAAATACCTAACGTATTAATTACACTTCCTTTACCCACTCAATACATCGGTCTATTTCTTTGATATATTGATCCACTTCTTTTTTCAATTTTATGATGCTCTTGTCTGATGCGGCTTTAGATGCAGCGCTTTTCGCTGTACTTGGCCCTTTTTCATTAGCTTGAGCTATATGTATATTACCTTGTTTTTTCTCTATTTGTTTTAATTTTTTGGACAAAAACGCATTTTCCTTCTCGAGACGTTCCACTTTCAGGGCCAATTGCTTAGCCTTGATCTTGATCGCATCTACCTTGTCTTTTGTTAGATAATCCATGAGTTCTCTTAAATAGTCCTATAAAATCAACGCCGTATCGTAGCATTTAGGTCCTCTTCGTATTTATGGATTAAGGATTTCATTATTTTATCGACCTCCTTGTCCTTTATCGTTTTCTCTGGGTTTTCAAAGTCGAAACTAACCGAATAAGACTTTTTACCCTTACCGATTTGATCCTCATTCCGATAAATATCAAACAAATTTACCTCTTTTAAGTATTTCTTTTCAATTTTTTTCGCAATTGCTTGAATTTTACCGAATTCCACAGCCTCATCTACCACCAACGCAAGGTCTCTTCGCGTCCCTGGAAATTTGTTTAAACCCCTAAAAGTGACCTGTTGCTTGGCCGTCGACTTATATATCGCATCTAGATTCAGGCTCGCAAAAAACACCTCATTCTTGATACCAAAGTGTTTCGCGACGACGGTCTTCACCTTACCCAGCGTCACTAGTGGATTGGGGCCACGGAAGTATTTCTGCCCATAGGTCAAGGCATCATCTGAGATGGACTCTATCTGGAAGCCCTGGATAGCTAGTTTTTCCAAAACCAACTGGACCGTAGACTTCAGATCAAAGTAAGAAACCATATTCTTATCCTGATTCATCCAGCTTTCGCACTGTGCCTGGCCCGTCAAGAATATGCTCAAGCGATTTTGCTCTTTAACCCCGTTTTCTCCTTGGTGATATATTTTCCCAAACTCAAACAGGCGCAAATCAGCGTTTTGCCTATTTTGATTGCGTTGTATAACTTCTAGCCCAGAGATCAACATATCCGGACGCATGATGTTAGAGTCTCTATTGGAGGTGTTATTCACGTATACCAAAGAGTTCATGTCTTTAGGCAATACCTTTTCGTAGTAGCTAGATTGAGAGAGCGATACCGCCATCATCTCAAAAAAGCCTAAACCAGCCAAGACATCTGACAGCTTAGATTTGATTTTCAAAGGTTGCAACACCTTGTCTGAAGAGATAGATGCGTTGATCTTCGTCGGAATCGGAATTTTATTGAGGCCATATATCCGTATGATCTCCTCGATGACATCTGCTTCACGGATGACATCAAATTTATCTGTAGGCACACTCACTTTATATTCCGCATCCGATACCTTTTCGCAAGGCATATTCATCGCCGCAAAGATATCCATCACCTCTTGCTCCGATATGTCTATCCCCATCATCTTATTGATCTGCGCCTTTTGCACAGATATCACCTTAGGCAATATCTCTTCCGGATATATATCTATGATCTTAGAACTCACCTTCGCCCCTACTATAGACTGCAGCAACATGCAGGCACGCTTGAGCGCATCTACCGTTTTGCTAGGATCGCTGCCCTTCTCAAACACTTTGGCCGCATCTGTTCTTAAGTTATGGCGCGTACTCGTTCTGCGCAAAGTCATTGGGTGAAAATGCGCCGACTCTAGAAATATACTGTATGTCGTAGCCGTCACTCCCGAGCCAAGACCCCCATATACGCCCGCGATACACATACCATCCGCATTGCCGTCACACACCATAAGGTCCTCTGCGTTCAACTTTATTTCTTTATCATCCAAGGTTCGAAACGGTGTCCCCTCAGCTAATTTTTTTACGATGATTTTATTCCCTTTTATTTTTTCTAGGTCATAAGCATGTAGTGGTTGCCCATATTCGTGCAGCACAAAATTCGTAATATCCACCACTGCATTGATAGACTTCACCCCTATAGACTGTAGTCTATTGCGCAACCAATCTGGAGAATCCATCTTCTTCAGCCCCGTCACGATGACCCCTGAAAATCGAGGGCAGGCCTCTCTATCTTCTACCTCTATCGCTATGCTTTTGCTGGTATCATCTACTTTGAAGCCTGACAAGTCCGGCAAGTTCAAAGTACCATTTTCTTTATAGTTGATTTTTAGGGCCGCCGCCAGATCACGCGCTACCCCTAGGTGACAGGTCGCATCAGATCTATTGGGTGTCAATCCGATCTCGTAGATATAGTCTTGCTCTACCTCAAAGTGCTCACTCGCCTTCTTCCCCACCGGCACCGCTCCGTCTAGTACGATGATCCCATCATGGCTATTCCCGATACCGATCTCATCTTCTGCGCACAACATACCTTGCGACTCCTCGCCTCGGATTTTACCTTTCTTTATTTTCCACGGTTCTCCATCCTCACCGTATAGCGTCGTTCCGATCGTAGCCACAACCACTTTCTGTCCAGCCGCTACATTGGGTGCCCCACAGACGATCTGCAGCAATTCTTCACCACCGATATCCACCTTCGTCAAGGACAATTTATCCGCATTTGGATGCCGTTCACATTCCTTCACTTCTCCGATGACCAATCCAGCCAATCCACCTTTCACAGACTCTTTCATCTCCATTCCTTCCACTTCCAGACCGATTTCCGTTAGGATTTCGCTGATGGTACCTGGAGACAAATCCGTTTGCAAATAATCCTTTAGCCAATTCAATGATACGTGCATATCTCTATTTTACTTTTAAGACTGCAAAGGTAGGAATCTGAACGCTCAAATTCTTGTTTTCAAGAGGTTTTTGCTTTGGGTGCGTTATCCCGTCATCCGCTTGTATTCGATACCTGCTAGTCGCATTCAGGATATGCCTGACTAGTATTCGCTCGTCCGCTCATCCGTCGTCAGCCATTCCTTCATTCCGACTAGCCGGCAACTCATATCGCTTCTACCGGGCGCACGGAAAAAATGTTTGTTTGGGTAAATGGAGGGGAGGTAGCAAGGCAGATGGCTCGGTATTGATTTTTGCTATTTTAAACACTCCATTTATCACGGTTTTCAAAAAGAAAAATCATGACAAAGAAGTTTAAACAATTACCTGTTTATCAGCCACCGAGTTTGCAATCTCTACAAACGATAAACTAATCAAAAACAAAAGCTCTGGTAGGAGCGACATATTAATAGCCTAAGGCGTCAGCCATAGGTCAGAAATATTCAAGATCCAATTTGGCGCGATTTTTCAGAAAAATCGTGACAAATTGATTGCTTCTGTCAACCTTAATTTTAGGAGCAATTACGATTTTTCATCTTCCCGAGTAAATCAATAACACAAGTTTTTAGACACATTTATAGAATCGAGATTGAAAACCTTGCGTTAGGACACAAATAGTATATAATTTATCTGACTTAAGGTCATATTTGTGTAGCGTACTTTCAGCACTTAATTTTTGTGTTTAATTACGATGGGTTTCACCCATCGCTTTGTTGTTACCGTG
>CAKZVJ010000164.1 GCA_937923345.1 uncultured Saprospiraceae bacterium | reverse complement strand
AAATGGTACAAGAGTATTTGGAACATCATAGAAAAGAGTCAGATAAAAGTGACGATAATTTTATGCTTGAGTAATATTGAGTAGACGACTTCCAGTCGTCCGAACGCGTAACCCACCTACTTCAGTAGGTGGTATTTTAGTTATGCAGTCGCTTGATCAACTCCTGGTTTTGTAGTAACTAAACTTGCAGACTGATTATAAATCCTAATAAAATCCATTTCGTTCACCTCATTAAAGCCTTTGAGCAAATATCTCTTTTGCTTACCGTATTTAGCGTTTATTTCTTCATCAAAGTGAGCAAGAATATCCGTTTTATCAAACTCAATTTTATGAAAGAATCCTTTCCCTAAAACCAAACCTAATTTTGCATTATTACCATCGAAAATGTCATTTAATATAGGAAGAATCTTACCGTAAAAAGCCAACTTAAGTTCTTGAAAATTTTGTACACTCATCATATAGGAGTGACCTATACCTTTACCTTGTCCGAGTACCACAGCTATTCGAGCATTGATCACAGCTAACATATTAGCGAGGTCAATCTGAAGATCACCGCTTATGATAGTCGGAAGCACCATCGGCATAGGTGCCACTTTAATCATATGGAACCTGCTTCTCAATGAGATATCCATTTCTGCCAATTCTTGATCATCAATATTCATAGTACCAATGATGTATAAATTTGGAGGTATACTAAAGTATGTTTTTGAGTAAGGCATGATAACAGCCTGAGCCTCTGGAGCACCTTCACGCTTAGAGCTATTAAGAATGCTAAGTACCTCTCCAAATATGCTGATTACGTCTCCCCTATCCATTTCATCGATAATCAGCACATGACGCTTAGATTGAAAGTTGGCAATATTTTGCATTTGATTTAACTCAAATTCTTTTACCTCCTCATCATCTACTTCGTGCTGATCTCCATCTTTTTGCAGACTTTCCATATAGCCTTGTTCAAATCTTTTTAGCTCGCTGAACACTGCCCATATAGCAATTGGGTTAGTTGGCCCTATTATGTTGATCAATTCCGTTTCTAGATCATTGGTGACCATTCCATTGGAAAATTTGTCGTACACCTTCTTAATCTTGTGCTTGGATAAGGTGTAGGTAGAAAATGAATTCTGAGGACGGGCCACGATATGACCAAAACGAGCAACATTATGCAGTAAAATCTTACGCCCGTCATTAGTCATGAAAGATTCAAACCTATCACTCTTGATATGATTTAAAAACGCAGTGTAGAGTTGGTTGAAACTTACCTTTTGTTCCTTTTTTGGCATATTTGCAAGAAGACTTTCTACTATACTTCTTTTTGCTTCTAAAGCTATTTGTTTAAATACGCCTTCCTCTATCTCATGACTGACACCCTGAATATTAGGCGTGGTCTTACGAAAGCTTTCGATAAAATCTTGATACCTGAAATTTTCATGAAAAGTAAGAAAGTGTATATACCCTTCTTCAGCGTATTTATTATATCTCGCTCTTAAATCTCTTCTATTTTCAGATGCTATCTCGTTTAATGTCTTCTGCTCAATAATAGCTAAAGCATAGTTGATAGTACGATATGTTTTGCCAGTTCCGGATGGTCCATATAGGATGATGTTGTGGGGAAAAATTGGTACTGAATTTCCAACTAATTCCTCACTTTTATCTTCAGCCAATTGATTCTCTTGTATTATTTCTAATAAACAATTGTAGTGGCCTTCATCTTGCATTTCTACTATATCTTCAGTGAAATCCTTCTCGTAGTATTCGTCAAACTTACATGCTTGTGTTCCCAATTGCTCTTTGCTGATAGCTTTATCCTGTAAGTTATAATTGATAAAGAGCGTCACATACAAACCCTGATTTTCCTCATTTTTCAATATATCAGAAACCACCATACCAAGACCTAAGCATCCTGTATCTTTGCCAGATTGCCAAATGATGACTTTATCTTCCTTTTTTATTTTATCCTCGTTTGCTAACACAGGAACAGTAATAATATGCCCCTTTGTAAGGAAGTCAGAAATCTTTACATCAGTATCTTTATAATTGAACAACCAGTAATTCATATTGTCTTATTTTGAAACGGAGGCTAAAATAATGTTTTATAGCTTATATTCGTGAAATAATTTCAATTCTATCAAATGTTTGCATTTTTATCCATAATCGCACCTCATTCGACCCCTGTCAATACTCAATTTTATCTGATAGTCGCGGCCTGTATTGTATGCATCATTTTGTGTTTCCTATTAATGACAAATAGAATCTTGCAAAGTTTTAATTTGAGAGGACTTCTAGGGATGCTATGCGGTTTTATTGGCTTGGTATCGCTCGGTGCTTCTGTCCTTACTTTTGTCCATGCGCAAAGTATTACAGATGTTACCCTAGAAAACAAGTCTGTACGCTTTGGATCTGAAAATATTCCCTACAAAGAAATCAGAAGACATTATGTAAAACCATTAATCCAACAAAGTAGATATTCAGCACAAATAAGCACGGATACCTCTATGGTGTATGTTCTCGAAACTATAGATAAACGCGTGCATCTTTTTTCAAATACTTATTATGATATGCAGGAAATGAAAAGTGTTTTTGACGAAGCCTTGAAATTACCTAAATAAGTGAGGATGATCAAAAAAAGGAAAAGCGCTACCGTTCATAAAAGAACAGTAACGCTTTTAATATTTCCTTTGTCGTAGAAAGAATTATTTAATAAGACTACCCTTTTGGCACATTGCTAGGATTTAACAAGTCGTAAAACTGATTCAATTTAGGCAGAATGATAATTCTTGTTCTCCTGTTTATTGAGCGCCCTTCACTAGTATTGTTATCTGCTAGGATATTATATTCTCCCCTACCAGCAGCTATAAGACGGTCGGGATTAATACCATAATTCTTTTGTAATACTCTTACCACAGAAGTGGCACGTTTTACAGAAAGATCCCAATTGTCCGTTATGCATGAATTGCTTATTGGCACATTATCAGTGTATCCTTCTACCATTACTTCTAGTTCAGGTCTTGACTCTACTATCTTAGCTATTTTACCAAGTACTTCGTAGGCTCTAGGAGAAATGTCAGAAGATCCACTAGTAAATAACATCTTGTCAGATATATTTACGAATACCACAGTTTTGTCTACTTTGATTTCTACATCTTCATCAGCGATTCCTTGACTCAATACTCCTTTCAGATTGACCGCAAGCGCTAGATTGATGGAATCAGCTTTAGTCTTCGCTGCTTGGAGTAGATTGATGTATTTGTCTTTCTTCTCTAATTGAGACAAAGTTTCTTTGATATTATCGTTAGCGGACTGCGATAATACCGTCAAGTCTCCTACTTGTGTAAGCTGCTTATCTCTTTGTGATCGGGCATCATTCACTTGTCCTTTGAGATCATTGATTTGCTCTTCTCTTAGCGCTATATTGTTTTTTAGGCCAGAGAGTTCTGCTTGGAGCACACGCTTGTCTTCAGCGCACATATTATATTTGTTCATATAATCGTTTAGATCTTCTCCACACTTTCCTAGTTCCTTATTGACGGAATCAATTTCAGATTGCAATAGCATAAAAGACTTCTTGCTCACACAAGAACTTAGTGAACATATCATTAGGAATAGTACACCCAATTTGAGATTTGTTTTCATCATGATTTAGTTTATTATGAATTCGCAATATAGATATTATGAGCTTATTGTCATTAAATTTTACTAATTTTTGCTATTCTAGGCCTTATTAACAGCCTATTTTTCTTAACCTCTAAGTTCCAATTTTGTTCGATGCTTGTCGCTTGTGACTGCCCAATCCTATGGCTAGAGTCCCTTCTCACAAAGGCTTTACTACACGTATTACATTTCGGCCTAATATGTGTATACTTATACGAGTATAAAAGGCCTTGATAGAGGCTTTTAAATAACATAGGTAAGATTGGGTGAAGATAGAATAATGTGTTATTCTTGCGCCCTTAAAAAAATAGATCGCTCATAAAAGACGAATTACACGTTATGCACCATTTTTCATTCCTAGTCTATTCACTTTACTTCACGACCGTAGACGTCATGGTGTAGTCAATTGCCATTACCTATTATTTTATAACAATCAATACACACGGTAAGCAAGATCAAATTGCGCCGTCGTTTAGCTATGAAGAAATATTTTAATTTATTTGATTTCAGTCAAGAGGTAAACTATCGAACAGAGATTCTCTCTGGCTTGACTGTTGCCTTAGCATTAGTGCCAGAAGCAGTTGCATTTGCGCTTATCGCTGGACTATCCCCTCTTACAGGATTGTATGCAGCATTCGTTATGGGATTTGTCACCTCCATATTGGGAGGTCGACCCGGTATGATATCGGGAGCTACTGGAGCAGTAGCAGTTGTGATAGCTGCATTAGCTTTATCCCATGGCCCAGAGTATATATTTTTTACAGTGATCTTAGCAGGTGTCTTGCAGATTTTGGCAGGATTGTTTAAGCTTGGTAAGCTAATGCGCCTGGTGCCACACCCAGTTATTTTTGGTTTTGTCAATGGATTAGCCATCATTATATTCATGTCTCAGTTAGATCAGTTTAAAGACAGTTCGGGCGCCTGGCTTGTAAATCAAGATTTATACTTGATGCTCGGTTTGGTCTTATTGACTATGCTGATCATATGGGGACTGCCCAAGCTGACCAAATTGGTTCCTTCATCTCTGGTAGCAATTTTGACCATATTCGGGATCGTTGTTGCCTTTGGATTAGATACACGTACCGTTGGAGATATAGCCTCTATCCAAGGTGGATTTCCTCCTTTCCACATTCCTGATGTGCCGTTTACATTAGACACGTTTAGGATAGTCCTTCCCTTTGCAGTCATTATGGCGGGAGTTGGATTGATAGAGAGCTTACTTACCCTCAATATCGTCGATGAAATCACTGAGACACGTGGTAGAGGCAACAAAGAGGCAGCCGCCCAAGGCATAGCCAATGTCTTATCAGGATTTTTCTCAGGTATGGGTGGATGTGCTATGATTGGTCAAAGTTTGATTAATATCTCTGCCGGAGCTCGAGCCCGATTATCAGGTATAGTGGCTTCCGTAACCTTATTGATGTTTGTGATGTTTGGTTCGTCATTGATAGAAAAGGTACCCATGGCTGCACTGACAGGATTGATGATCATGGTATCGATAGGAACCTTTGAGTGGGCTAGTCTTAGGACCATCAATAAGATGCCTAAGTCTGACATCTTTGTTATGTTTACAGTGACCATTGTTACTGCAGTATTACACAATCTAGCGCTTGCAGTGGTGGTTGGAGTCATTATAGCCGCCCTTGTTTTTGCTTGGGACAATGCTAAACGTATTCGAGCACGAAAACATATTGACGAAAACGGTGCTAAACATTATGAGATATACGGTCCTTTATTTTTTGGGTCGGTCACCGTTTTTAATGAAAAGTTTGATGTACTCAACGACCCAGATGAAATCATAATAGACTTCAAAGAAAGCCGTGTAGTGGACATGTCCGCTATCGCTGCGCTAGATAAGATTACTGAACGCTATCAAAAAGTCGGAAAGAAAGTGCACTTGAGACACCTCAGTAAAGATTGCCTTTTGCTTTTGGAAAATGCAGACAGCATCATAGATGTTAATGTAGTTGAGGATCCTCGTTATAAGGTGTTAGTAGACAAGGTTTAGTTCATATTAAATACCTAACATTTGGGGTCATGCCGTGACTTCGTCGGCACCACGTCGTACGCTATATGGGATATGGGCCTACGCGCATAGACGCATGTAATGCGTCTATACGGCCAGCACGCCATATCCCATGCCGCTTCCACCGTTTGCCCTTGCGCTCTCCGAGCGACGGGCTCCAGCGTGCCGCTTCCGCCATTCAAAATCACAATCAATTGATTTAGAGATGTTCAGAAGTAGGAGAAGAATCCCCATAGAGCTTGTGCCGATTTTCTTCGGTAGGGTGACCTTATCATAGCCCAGGGTGGCAAGCCTGGATATTAGTGTGGCAAGAACCAATTTGGCGTGATTTTCTTTTAAAAATCATGACAAATTGAGTCTAAGAATCACCCCTTTTTTAAAGCAATATTATTAAAAATGGTGTGATCATATAGAGATCTTAAGATGTAGAATGTTTTATCTCAACGAAATATGATATTTATGAACATTCCTTCTGAGTGAACCTTATTCTAAAAACAACGGCCTTATTCAGAAATACATTCAGGTCAAGGCAAGAGCGTTAACTTATCCCCTATTTTGATTCTACCTTCTTTCATCACGATAACATTACTTCCAAAACAAATACCATCCTCAAATTTTCGATAACTAGCCAATGTTTTATTTGGCTCCTTCCCCTTGTTTCCGTTTTCTTGGTCGATAGTGATGACTTGGCATCTTACACAGGGTTTGATATTTCTACAGACTACTTGTTCTCCTATCCTAAAGTCAGCCCATACGTCTTCATTATGCGCTATACTAGTCTCAATCAGAATGTTGGCTCTGAACCTGTCTGCAGGGATAGGACTATCCAGTTTTTGATTTAGAACTGCTAGACTAGCTGTGCCCAGAGTTAATACTGGATATCCGTCTGCAAAAGAAAGACTTGTTTGAAAGGGTGGTTTATGAATTGTTTTTATTCTAGTTAACTTGCTAGGCATGACCATCAATCTACAAGGTATCTTAAGTCGCTCGGAGAACCACTGACTTACTTCTTTGGATACTTCGTTAGCAAAAAATTTAGATCCCCAAACTTCAACTTCATACTGATTTGTCAAAAATGAATTGTCTATTATTCGTATTTGAGTTCCTTGAAAGTTTATTGACCAAGCCTTGTTTTCTCTTGTGGGTATGAATTGAGTAAGTATAGGATGATTTCTTTGTGAGATCATTTGACCCATCTTATCGGCAAGCATATAATGGCGATCATGTAATAAGCCATTTTTTTCGACGAGTGTTTCAGATACAGAAACACCTTTTATTCCCTTGATTGGATATACGTGAAGCTCTTTTATTGTCATTCTCCAGAAAATTTTTCTCAGCAAAGATACATTTTCTATTTCTTGATTTTACTAACTTAGTAATGAGTAATCAACTGCCTATACATAATATATTTTTCCATATTTGGAACGTCAAAGCAATATTGGAAAAGATTAAAGCTATTGGCATAATATTTTCAATTCTTTAAGTCCACCCATTTTACTTCCCTTTTATAGTATTCGTGCTACGGCACTACCTCTCCATTTACCCTCTGATATTTTATAGTCAACAAAATTGATGATTATGACTCAGTATAACTTTCACGAGAAGGATGCAACAAAACAACAGATGGCATCATCTGTAATTGGACTGTCGCGTACGTCAAAGGATGATAGCAATTTGGAGAATTCTGATGTTGAGAATACAACCAAAACAGCCAGATCACCGAGAAAATTTAGTAATAATAAAAACAGAATTATTGGTTTTGTAGGAGCGATTCTTATAGGTCTGATGGTATATAATCTGCTTACAAATTATCTAGGTTTAGTCTGAATGACTTGGCATATTGAACTACTCGTCATGTTTACATAAAGATATTTTTTTAACTTATATAGATGCAATACAATAAAGAAGTCGAAAGTGCTTTGAATGGTGATCAACAAGAAGAGAGTTATGTAAACCAAAGAGGCATGGCTATAAGCATCAGCTTTGTATGTTTGATTGCTTTATTGAATTTATACTTAATTTTTTTGTACTTAATTTTTAATCAATGAATAGAGAAGAAACAAATTTAACGGCGCGTATTCCGGATGCAGATATGCCTACTTTTGGTAGTAAGCAAATGCTGGCTTGTATGCTGTCCTGTACTATTATTTTTGGTGCGCAATTCTTTAGGTACCTAATCTAAGAGGCTTAGTGAATGAACTTGC
Source organism: uncultured Saprospiraceae bacterium (assembly GCA_937923345.1). Lineage (GTDB taxonomy): Bacteria > Bacteroidota > Bacteroidia > Chitinophagales > Saprospiraceae > JALZVN01. The sequence goes on along the minus strand of CAKZVJ010000164.1, from coordinate 96,909 downwards.
GCAAAAATTATTTAATGGTTAAGTCATTTTTTTTTGTGTGAGGGATAGAAAGGATTCCGATTTTTTAATCGGAAGTGCGAAGGCCTGACTTTTTCAGTCAGGACAAGTACGGAAGCGAATGCGTACTCCTGTATAGCCCGACCAAAACTAAAGCAGCTCCAAGTGTAACTACACTTGGAGCTGCTTTAGTTTTGGTCACACCCAAATTATTATAAAGTTAACTACGAAGTCGTCGCTCCGTTTGTAGGCGCTACATAAGGAGTTGGTGTGCTATACTTCTCTACAAACGCTTTCATCTCATCTACCATGCCAGGAGATCCAATAACGATAGATGTTCGCTGGTGAAGCTCGGTAGGCTGCATATCAAGAATACGCTCCAGTTTAGTGTTGATGCCTTTGCCGCCAGCTTGCTCGACTAGGAAAGACAATGGATTGCATTCATACAAGAGTCGCAATTTCCCGTTTGGAAATTTGCGCGTATTTGGATATAAAAAGATACCGCCTTGCAGCAGGATTCTATGAATGTCAGACACCATAGAACCGATGTATCTAAGCCTCAAATTGAGATCAGAACAATAATCAATATATCTTCTCATCTCAACATCAAATTTGAGATAGTAGCCCTGGTTGACGGAATAATAGTTTCCTCTATCTGGAATTTGGATATCTTTATGTGATAAGCAAAATTCTCCGATAGATGGGTCCAAGGTGAAGCCATTAACGCCACTTCCTGTAGAGTATACCAAGATGGTGGAGGTTCCAAATACCACATACCCTGCTCCGACAAGTTCTGTACCTTTTTGCAAAAAATCTTCTAGCTGTACTTTACCCTTGGTGTCAGACTTACGTCTATATATTCCGAAGATAGTACCGACACTGACATTTACATCAATGTTTGAGGAACCATCTAATGGGTCAAAGACTACGACATACTTTGCGGACTTTGACTCAACTGATGGTAAGGCAAGAAAGTCTTCGTTTTCTTCTGATGCAATTCCACAGCATTCACCACTATTTTTTAGGCATTCGATAAGCTTGTCATTGGCATACATATCCAACTTCTGAACAGTATCACCAGAGGCGTTTGAATTTTCTGCCTCTCCGATGATATTTACCAATCCTGCCTTATTGACCTCTCTGTTCACAATCTTTGCCGCAACCCCAATATCTCTAAGCAAGCCTGTAAGCTCACCTGATGCATACGGGAAGTCCTTTTGGCGTTTGATGATAAATTCATCGAGTGTAACTATTCTATTCATGTTATAATAAATATTGAATTCAAATGTACTGAATATTCACCTATTTTAACTCTAATAATGTGCCGAAAGATTCAAAATAGAAAGTGTAAATAACACATTATCAGGGCAAAAACAGAGATGTTGATAATATAATTGTATGAACGTAAACTTTTTAGACCCGAAGACCTTTTATTTTCAGCATGAGCATAGTGTAAGCATGCCCCATGCAGCTGTAAAAGTTATCAACTGATTAGATTTGGAATGGAATTAAAGTATAACAATAAATTCTTTTGGAAGTATAGATGGAGGCTGTTGGCGGGAGTATTTTTTGTTATCGCTTCCAACTGTTTCATGATATTTCAGCCCAGAGTAGTGAGGGAGGCCATTGATTTGGTAGTTGACAATCTCCAAGTATACAATACTTTTGAAGGTGTTGATGCTACTCAAGCCTCTTTTGCGGAAAGCATTGGGTATAAACTTCTTTTATTTGGTGTTTTAGTTATAGGCCTTTCGATTATTACAGGGATTTTCATGTATTTCACTAGGCAAACCATCATAGTGATGTCGAGGTTGATTGAGTATGACCTACGCAAGGAGATGTTTGCAAAGTATGAAGCATTAGACCAGGGCTTTTACAAAAGAAACAATACGGGAGATATGATGTCACGTATTTCTGAAGATGTCAGCAAAGTAAGAATGTATATTGGCCCCGTAATTTTGTATGGACTCAATCTAGTATCTCTAACGATATTGGTCTTTTGGTCTATGATAACAGTGAGCCCCATATTAACTTTATGGAGTTTGCTCCCACTTCCCTTTTTATCATTAAGCATATATATAGTAAGTAGTCGTATCAATAAACGCAGTACAAAGATACAAGAGCAACTCGCCACCTTGAATAATGTAGCACAGGAGGTCTATTCTGGTATTAGGGTAGTCAAATCCTATGTACAAGAAAATGTAATGGGTAGACACTTTGCTCATAAAAGTGAAGTGTACAAAGAAAAAGCAATGGGTCTTGCGCGGATTGATGCTTTATTTTATCCGCTGATGATCTTATTGATCGGAGTAAGTACGGTTATCACTGTCTTTGTCGGTGGTCTTGAGGTGGTTAGAGGAAATCTATCTCCAGGAAACATTGCTGAGTTTGTCATCTACGTAAATATGCTGACCTGGCCTGTGACCGCTATCGGATGGATTGCTTCTATAGTGCAACAGGCAGAGGCATCTCAAACTAGGATTAATGCTTTTTTGAAAACTAAAGTTGAAATAACAAATCCTGAAAATGGCCTAAGCCATCTCGACGGAAGTATAGACTTTGAGAATGTAAGCTTTACTTACCCCGATACTGGAATTAAAGCGCTTGATAAAGTTAGTTTTTCTTTAAAACCTGGACAGAACTTGGCTATAGTGGGCAAAACAGGATCTGGAAAGACTACCATTGTAGACTTGATACTCAGAATGTATGATACTACTGAAGGGCAAATAAAACTTAATGGTACAGATATCAAGAAAGTAGATATTGATGCTCTGAGACAGCGCATTGGCTATGTTCCACAGGACGTTTTTTTGTTTTCTAACTCTATAAAGTCAAATTTAACTTTTGGTACGAATATAAGAGACCAAGCTACAATTGAAAAGTTCGCAAAGTATGCATCTGTGCACAATGAGATACTATCTCTACCAGAGCAATACGATACAGTAGTGGGAGAACGCGGGGTAACCTTGAGTGGTGGCCAAAAACAAAGAGTAACAATTGCTCGGGCCCTGATTAAGCAACCCGAAATAGTCTTACTAGACGATTGTCTTTCAGCTGTAGATGTCAACACTGAACAAAGAATACTTTCCTATCTCGAAAACGAATTGGCAGATAAAACAACCATAGTGGTCACCCATAGATTATACGCGTCTTTGACTTTTGATTTAATAATAGTTTTAGAAGATGGAGCTATAAAAGAGGTCGGGAAGCATGCAGAATTGCTCAAAAATGGCGGTTTTTATGCCGACATGTACGAAAAACAGAAATTGGAGGAACACTCTAAGGTTAATTAATTTTGTTAAGTGAGATTATTAAGTAAATTTGTAGGGTTGTACGCACTATTATTTCAAAATTAAAATAACGCTTAAAGGGTGGAAAACGAGCACAATTCAAACAGAATGGAAAGTGTCTTTTCTAAAAAAGTAAGAGCTGGAAAACGCAGAACTTATTTTTTTGATGTAAGACAGACCAAAGGAGAAGAGTATTACCTTACTCTTACTGAAAGCACAAAAAAATTCGATCGTGATGGTTATGAAAGGCACAAAATCTTTTTGTATAAAGAAGATTTTAATCGTTTCCTTAGCGGGCTAACCGAAGCATTAGATCATATCAAGAATGACTTGATGCCTGACTACGATTACGAAGAGTTCACGAGAAAGCATGAGCAGTGGGACAAAGAAAGGGCTGAAAACTTGGCGAATGGTGGAGATGAAACTACCTCTCCTAGCAATGAAAGTAATGCTTCTGAAGACCCTACTAGTGCTTCAGAAGATGACATGAGCTGGTAATACTACCCGCTCTTAACGAGAATACCCAAAAATGTACCTGAGTAAATACTCATGTGCATTTTTTTTGGCTATACCTGAAATTAATTAGCTTAGATCTGGGGTAAGTATTCATCTAGAACAGCCATACTAATGACATAAAAATATTTAGGTGTTTAAATTAAGCAACACGTCTAAGTATTGAGCTATTCGTTAGGATACTAGATTAAGTAAGTCGGTGTAACAAGGGTATTACCCCAATCCCTACTCTCCTTAAAATTTCTTTTGTTATTTACTTTTTTGTGAAGGTGTAGTCTTTACCGTTTTGATTCATCTTTATTTTACCTTCTTTTGGTAGGAATTCCATCTTGATTCTTGCCGGATCAAACTTAAACTTGTGGGTATCAATGGCATCCAACGGAAATGCTTGCTGACCCGTAGCTTGAGCCATAAGTGTAGCCCCCTTAGCAGATATGGTAATGGCTAACGGAATTTTTGGACTTTTATACACACCTACATATTGCGCTAAATCATCTGCCTTTAGTTCCATCACAGGAAGGAATTCCGGTAAATCTCCATCGAGACCAAAGAATATACTCAAAGCGTCAATCATCAAATCATTGACAGGATATACTACTGCATTAGCTGTATAAGAGACTGATATGTTTTCCGTTGGAAAGTGATAGGACATAGCTTGAAAAGCATCTATACCCCCATTATGACCAAAGGCTTTCTTTTCATTGAAAGGAATTTGAAAAAGTCCCATACCGAATCCATTTTGGATGTCCATCATCTTCTCTTTAGATTCTTGAGATACAATTTTGTTATTATGAAATGCTGTCCAAAAGGTATTGAGATCAGTAGGCGTAGAAACAACTGCTCCAGCACCGATAGGAATGGTCATATCTGTTTCTGTAGAATTCTTCCATTTTTTAAGTCTTTCAAAGGAGTAGGCTTCATTTTTGGCGCTGCTTATCTTTCCTCCGTAATAAGTGTGCTTTAATCCTATCGGTATAGTAATCATATCTTCGATCAATGCATGGAAAGTCTTCTTAGTAACTTTCTCTGCTATAATAGACAGCAGCACATAGTTTGAATTGGAGTAGTCTGCATCGGTGCCAGGATCAAAGAGACTCCCAAACTCAATGATCTTCTCCACTACCTTATCTCTAGACAATGGTTTTTGCATGTAGGCTAGATACTCATCAGAATTGGTAAAATTGTATATTCCACTACTATGACGTAGCATTTGCTCTATCGTAATCTGAGAAGAATTCTTAACCTTCGGGAAGAATCTAGACAAAGGAGTAGTAAGCTTCAGCTTCTTCTTTTCCACCAATTTCATGATAATACAGGCCGTAAAAGATTTGCTGATTGACCCCACTCTATAGACAGTGGTTTCATTCGCTTCTTGTCTGGTGTCTAAATCAAGAAAGCCAATTGAATTTTTATATATCTCCTTTCCATCTTGAAAAATAGAAAAGCTACCCATTCCCTGTTCATGCTTTTCAACTATAGAGAATAGTTGGTCCATTTTTGCTCTATCAAAATTTTGAGCTGTTAAAAGAGAAAAACAAAATAGTGTAAATACTGATGTAATGATGATGCGCATTAGTTGGTATCATTTATTTGAGTTCATTCCACAAGGGTACTGTGTGGACTCAAGGTGGTGTAATAATCAAACGTGCAAAAGTTAATCCAATCTTAGCCCAGCAACTCGCTTTCGTTCACAAAAGGTTGTTTGTATAATCGCTTGCCAGTTGCTTTATATAGAGCGTTGGCAATAGCTCCTCCAACCGGGGGCAGACTAGGTTCTCCAAGACCTGTAGGAGACTTTTCAGATTTTACAAAGTGTACAGCAATTTCAGGGGACTCGTGCATCCTAATCATTCTATAACTGTTGAAGTTCTTCGATTTGGCTTTGCCGTTCTCGAGCATGAAGTTGCCAAACATAGCATGTCCTATGCCATCTACAATGCCACCTTCCACTTGGTTTTGAGCAGCGTATGGATTGACAACGATACCACAATCAACTGCAGCAGTTACCTTTTTTATGACGGGTCCATCATCTGTCATTTGTACTTCAGCGACTTCAGCCACATGTGTATTGTGCGAAAAATAAACTGAGAGACCTAAGTGGACGTCCTTCCCTTGCTTACCCCAGCCAGCTTTTTCAGCGGCCAGCTTCGTCACGCCGATAGCGCGTTCAGGATCGTATTCATATCCTGCGTCTTGATTTGCTTTGGCTTTTTCGAACAGCTTGATTCTTAAGTCGACAGGGTCCATCGCTAGCTCTTGTGCCATTTCATCAAAGAAGCTTTGTTCTGCGTAGGCTAAAAAGTTGGTATATGGTGCTCTCCAAGCTCCCGTGGTAATGTTACTCTTCTCAGTATTGGTATCTACGCGCATATTCTCGATAGACCCCGCTGGAAAGTAGTTTGGAATACTGTCGAACATATTTCCATTGAAGCAAGCCTCCGTTAGGTGGTAAGCGGTTATTTCACCTTCCTTTATAGCTGCCTTTATTTTGTATTTTGATGCTGGTCTATAGGTGCCACTACTCATGTCATCTTCACGAGAAAACATAAGTTGAATAGACTTACCAGTCTTATGCGCAATCTCGGCGGCTTCGTCAGAGAAGTCACCATATAAGCGTCGACCAAATCCACCACCCATTCTGGTCATCATAATGGAGATATCTTCTTTAGGAACCTTAGTGATGTCCGCTATTCTGTTTTGTGCCCAAGCAGGAGTTTGAATTGGTCCTTTACAAATGAGTTTTCCGCCTTCCATCTTCGCAAAGAAGTTCATTGGCTCTAGACAATTGTGCGGCAGGAAAGGTGCTTCGTAGACACGCTCTACTACTTTGTCCGCAACCTTGAATGCTTTATCTACATCTCCATCATTCCTCCTCGGTTCTGCTGACTTTTTGTCTAGGAGCGCATTAAGCTTTGCATCATGATCTGAAGTGGATTCTAATGTGCCAACGGCTTTCCAATTGGCCTTTACGAGTGCTTTGGCTTTAAATGCAACCCAGGTATTATTGGCTAAGACTGCTATTTTATGATCTGCATATCGGATAACATCTATTACTCCATCGACTTCTCTAGCAGCTGAATCATCATAGTTGACCAACTCCATTCCGAAAGCAGGTGGCCTGATAGAAGCTGCGTAAACCATCCCTTCTTCTTTTGTATCGATACCAAAAAGGGGCTTTCCAGTTATAATATTATTTATGTCTACATTGACTTTGCTATGCCCAATTATTTTGTACTCTGAAGGGGCTTTCAATGTGATATCGGTAGGAACCTCTAAAGTAGCCGCCTCTGCTGCTAACTCGCCATAGCTAAGCGTATTACCATTTTCATTCTTGATCATCCCATCTGTAGCAGTTAAGGTTTTAGCGTCTACTTCCCATCTTTTAGCTGCAGCGTTGATGAGCATTTGTTTTGCAGTAGCACCAGCATTTCTGAGACTATCCCAGCCTTTTCTGATGGATTGGGAGCCACCAGCTACTTGGCGCGTAAAGCCATCGCTTAGTGGGGCTTGCTCCACTACAACATCCTCCCATCTTGCATCTAACTCTTCAGCAACGATCATCGGCATCGAGGTTTTTACATTCTGACCAATTTCTGGATTGGGAGATAGAATCGTTACTAGACCTGTTTCCCCAATCTTAATAAAGGTATTAATGGTAAACCAGTCTTTTGGTAAAGCTGCGCTGACAATTTTTTCAACCGCTATATCTTCGCAAGCACTGAGCAAATTGAAACCTAATATGAGCCCTCCACCCATGGTGGAAGTAAGCTTCAAAAAAGATCGTCTTTTTAAGTCTATATCTTTAGTCATGATTCTCGTTTGGATTTATTTAGCAACTGATTTGATGGCAGCTTTTATACGGGTATAGGTACCACATCTACATAGATTACCAGCCATGGCATTATCAATGTCTTGATCAGAAGGCGCTTTGTTGTTTTTAAGTAGCGCAGCGGCGTTCATGATTTGACCCGCTTGGCAATAACCACATTGAGGGACATCGAATTCTCGCCAAGCTTCTTGTAAGGGATGTTTATTATCTTTATCTAACCCTTCTATCGTGGTGATCTTCTTATCGCCTATGGCTGATACTGGCACAGAACATGAACGCATAGCGCTTCCATTGAGATGTACTGTGCAAGCTCCACATTGGGCTATTCCACAGCCATATTTTGTACCTACCATGGAGAGTGTATCTCGCAATACCCATAATAAAGGCATGTCCTTATCCACATTTACTTCATGGGTTCGATTATTGATGTTTAGCGTGTATTTAGGCATAATTTAAATTTAATATTTGAGCCCGCTATGAAAAGTTGAGAAATCACAAAACGACTCAGTTAGCAACCTTTTTATCTTTTCAATCCACATGCTAAAGCACCTCTGAAGTTCGAAGATAAAATATTCTATCCCTAAATAGCCTATTTGATGCACCCTCCTACCTTCCTGAGTGGCTCATATTTGTATTTTCAACAATATAAGACATTCGGTTTATTTGTTTTAATATTTTAGGACTAATATTAAAAACTGCATAGTGATATGCACAGACTTTATTGATTTTGATTTGCACGCGTTCGAGTTTCTTCTCTCTCGTCTTCTTTGTAGATTACTTCCGTATTGGAACGTGTTTGAATTGAATGATTTAGATCAATATTGTGAACATTAGCTTCGATGGACTTCTCTTCGTTATTTTGTTTTGTACTATATCTCAAATATATATTGTCTACTTCATTCATAAAATGTAACACAGCAAATATTCCGATCACTAATATAGGTAGAGATAATACGAAAAGAGCTCTAATGTCATTCCATTGAAGAACATCTAAGAGACTTATTTTGAAATGATACCATTGGGTAGTGATACCTTGTAAAAAGGCTACAGTAGCCGTCATCATACTCAGTATATGTGCCTTTATACGGAACATTGTTTTTTCTTTAGGATAGATAAAGACTATACCTAGAATTAAGAAAAATGTAGAGAGTGGAAAAGATATAAGAATTGTAGATAGAGGAATCAGGCCTTCATAGAATGCCATTGCTGACGCATAGTTGGCAAAAGCAATACTGAAAAAGTACACATAACCTGCTATACTATGGGTTTCAGTACCTTTTCTCATAATTAAGATGGATAGCAAAGCAAAAACAGATATGGCAGCACTGACAAAAAGTAATGCACCAATCGGGGAATCCATTATGAAATCTAATTCAGTCACGTAATGTTTGTCTTCAAAAATTGGACATATAAGGTAATACCCAACATCTGCGATTAAATAGTATAATTAATAAAATTTCAACCTTAGATTTATTAAGCAAACGTTTAAAAGTGTGACAGACTGAAAATGTCTTGTTTAGTATAAAAAGCGAAGTCTAAGTATGATAATTTCCATACTTGATTGAAAAAGAAGAGTTTAGATAGAAATATTTACACCAAGTATTGTCGTTTATAATCCACAATGTGGTTTAGGTGCCAAGAAAAAGTGGGAAAAAAATGACATTAAATAGGAATGTTCATAAGTAAGAAAAGAACCCCGGCAGCGCTTGTCCCGATTATTTTTGGGTGGGAATACTATAGCCCAGGGTGGCGACCCCAGGGTTATTAGCGAGATAAGAACCAATTTGGTGTGATTTTTTTTTAAAAATCATGACAAATTGAGTCAAAGAATCAACCTGTTTTTAAAGAAATCATATTAATAATAGGGTAACCAGAGAAAAATTCTTGGGTGTAGAAGGTTCAACCTCAATAAATTAAAATACTTCTGAATATCCCTATATAAAGCAAGAATTGAAAGTAATTAATAACGCACTGTAAGCAGAATGATAGGCACTATACTGGAATAAAAATATCTTTGACCTAGCTTATAAAGCTGCAATTTATTTCAAAACGTAAATAAACTAGATCAAAGAGCATAGCTATCAAATAAAAAAAGCTAATCAGGATAGTAAACATAGAAGAATAATGAAACTAACTTATCAAAAGCCATTCGAAACGCTCTTTAGACTTCTATTGGTAATGAAAGATTCAGGTCGCTTTATTTTGTAAATAAAGTCTGCCACCATGTCTAGATTTTTGTATCCAGGTTCAATTTCAAATGTTTGGTTTACATTAACAAACGAAAATAACTTGGAGTCAATATCTCTGATGCTATCTACATCATTTACACCAAAATCACTACTTAAGAAATATGGTTTCTTTCCTTTATATTTTCTCAAATTGCTGAAATCAAAACTACTATTTGGTACATTCTCTTGACGATTCATAAAATCAAAGACAAAGTAATCGCAAAAGAAACTATAGGCGCTTGTATTACTAAAACAAAAGTAGTTATCAATAGAAAATGATTTAATTAATTTTAACTGGTGTTCTCGTAGCAGTTGGCAATAAAAGATACTTTCCTTTCCATTTAATTGGATATAATCAAGATCATACTCCTCTTGCTTTTCAAGTACTTTTGTCATTGGTGCATCTGTAAATACCCCTACTTTTTTACAAGTCAATGTATTTCTTAAAAAGGCTTTTCTAACCTCCTCTGGTGGCAGTGTACAATTTCTTTCAGATGATTCATCAAAAATAAACCCAATCATATCGACTGGTAAGGTTAAAAGGGACTTAAGGTTTTCCGAATTGTTAATTCCACATACTTTAGCTTTAATCATGTTCTATTATTTTGGAGGATTAACAATAATGCAATTTTCATTCACAGTCTTCTTATACCATCAAAGTACAGTCAGACATTACAAAGGGTATCAGAAGTGTTCTGACATAAGAAATAAACTATAATTATTTGGGGGAAGGGAAAATGAGTGAATGCTAATCTTATCTTTTCAAGCTAATTTTGTTTACCTTAATAATCATGCTGTTGCATTATTTAAGGCAAAATCTCTTTCAGTGACTGTATACGGCACATCTAGAAAATTAGCAAGGATCTTTTTGCCTACTGCAGTCATTATGGATTCTGGATGATATTGTACACCATAAACTGGATAATGATGGTGCTGTATCGCCATAATTTCTCCGTAGTCATCTACTCCAGTTACCACCAGATCATTTGGCATTTTATCTATGGCAGCAGCCCATGAATGATATCGTCCTGCCAAATAAGAATCTGGTATGTCTTTGAATAGTACAGACTTCTTATTGGTTTTATGAATCCTTGTGGCTACTCCATGATACACTTTCTTGAGGTTTCGGATATGGCCACCAAAGTTCTCCACTATGGCTTGATGTCCTAGGCAAACGCCGAAAATTTTCTTTGATTCACAATACACTCTTAGTAAATCCATCATAATCCCAGCTTCATTTGGAAGACCAGGACCTGGAGATAAAATAATAGTGTCAAATTGTGCTATCTCTCCGATGCTAATTCTATCGTTCTTTGCTACTACTATTTGATCCTTCGTCAGTTCTTCAAGGTACTGCAAAAGATTAAAAGTGAAAGAATCGTAATTATCTAATAGAAGTAACTTCTTCATAAATTTCTCTTTGGTCTTATATGGCTTTTTGCATTGTCACAAACCCTATGGTAACATATTGTTTTGCAAATACCATGCAAAAAAACTTGAGGACATCCTTGTTTTTGACAACATCCATTAGGTCTTATTTTAATAAGTCAATCAATTCAAGCCATTGACTTTGGTGCAAGCAGCTGAAAAATCATTTCTTTTAGCAGCGCGCCATCTACCATGCTTGCATTATTTACGCCTTTTGATCTGAGATCAAATCCGTTAATAATAGATATTCCCTCTTCTATTTCTTCTTGGGTATAATTGGTGAGCGCTTTTCGATAATTTCTAACAAAGAATCTAGCGGAATATTCATTTTTTGGGGAGAAGCCAAGATTTCGAGCAAGACTTGTATCATCTTGATTCCTATAAGATAAGGATAGATACAGTTTTGAATAAAAACTAAATGTTTGCAAAATTACTACTACTATAGGGTTCTTCTTTGGGTTATCAGCAAAATAGTTTATGATGCGTTGTGCCTTATACATATCCCTTGATGCTATGGCATCTTGCAATTCAAACACATTGTATTTTTTGCTGATACCAATGTGCTTCTCAATAATCTTAGAGTCAATCTTAGATTTTTTTGGAATCAAGATGAAGAGTTTATCCAACTCATTAGCAATTTTAGCGAGCTCTACTCCTAAGTGGTCTGCAATCAACAAAGTGCTTTGATCGTCAATCTCATAATCATTATCTGATACATACTTGGATATCCATTTGGGAATCTCATTGTCGTATAGTTTTTTTGACTTATAGATATCTCCTTTTGCTTTAATGGCTTTTCCAAGCGCTTTGCGCATGTCTATCGTGCCTTGCTTATATTGAATTACAAAGACCGTACTGGGCACAGGATTATCTAGATATGCCGTTAGATCGTTTAGGGACTTCATGTCTTGTGCTTCTTTCAATATGATTAACTGGTAAGGAGACATCATCGGGTAGCGCATGCAGGAATCTATGACTTGCTTCGCAGTTGCATCTTTGCCATACCAAATCGACATGTTGAAGGATTTCTCACTTTCACTTAGGACCTTATCTTCAAAAGCTTGTGTAAGCAGATCAATATTGTAGTCTTCTTCACCGTGCAGCAGATATACAGGTTTGTATTTCTTGTTCTTGATGTCTTTAAGTATATCTGTTTTTAGTAGCATGATTGTTAAGATTAATATCACAATTTACACAGCAAAATAGATATTTTATTAGAGTATATATAAGCAATTCACTTATAATTTGATAGCTAGTTAATGTATTGTAAATGAGCTTTTTATGACAAAAAATTGCTTAAAATTGGTTTAATCTTTGCTTTTAAAGGCTAGAATAATAATTTTTAATTACTAGATGAAGGGAACTAGACAGTATTTATTTATACTGGCGGTTGTGTGTAGTACCACAATTGCCTTCGGTCAGTTGACCGAAGAGTCTAGGCATTTCAATACCTGGCTTTCCTTAAAAGCAAAAGTGGATCTGAGTGATCGGCTTTATGTCAATTCGCAAATCTCACTGCGAAGATATGATATCCTAAAATCATGGCAGAAGATTATCCTAAGAGCTAGAGGCTTATACAAAATAAATGATTTTGTGGTAGCTGGTCTTGGATATACCTACTCTCGTAATTTCGAACCGGATCAACCTACTAATTATATTTCTGTCCCACGCAGTGATATCTTTTCTGAATTTGGATTCACTAATGAATTTGATGAACTCAAGCTTATCAATAGATTTAGACTAGAACATAGATTTACAGGAAATTTAGTGGTGCCAGAAGATGGCAATGAAAAAGCATATATCGATGGCACCTCTTTTAGCAATAGACTAAGATACCGGGCTACTTTTAAATATCCATTAATGAAAGTTAATGGCCTTACCAAAATATATGCAGCCGGATTTTACGAGCTTTTTTTGAGAATGGACTCCAACTTCAAGATTCTTAACATCAGTGGAAACATATTCAAAATTGTGGCCGGATATAAACTGAATGACTTGGTTACTTTAGAAGGAGGATTTAGAAGAACCATCAGGCATAACAGAACTTACGTGGAGAAAGAAATAAATACCATTCTTGACATGTCCATTAAATATAGATTTGATTTTAAAGATCAATTTGCTAAGCAAGTAATGCCTGCATTTCAAAATTTATTTCAAGAAGAACGCCACTTGGAAAATTAATTATTTAACAAATTTCCTTTGTCATCCCAGCGCGCTATCTCTTCTCTCTTTTCTTGATTCACACATTTAGCTAGCCACTCCGCCTCGTAAGATAATCCGTGTTTGTCTAGTACGTCCTGAGGAACACCATCCCACATATTGGCTCTATTACCCTGATATCCCAAATCGGCAATTCCTATTTTGGAAGTATAGAATCCCGTCAGTGTTAGATTTCTAATTCTAGTAAAAAATACTCTTCCAGGCTCTAGCGTGGTACTCTCTTTTTTGGGATCCGGGTAAGCTATATCATCAATAATAGATAGCTGTTGCGCAGTGTCTAGAGCTACAAATGCTTTCTCGAACCGCTTTTGGCTTTCGCCATTTAGCCACATCAGTCCACCCTGTATAGGCAATTGATGCATGGGTAGATCCTTTACAATAAAAGCTATAAAATCAGGTACCTTAGCCTCTATGGCTCCTCCTACCTCATCATTAGCGGGCAGTATGATATCGCACAAAGCAGCAATCGCACTTAGCTCATCAGCAGAAAAGAAATCGGGACTATTTGCTATTTTTTCATCATGCTCCCGTTCAAAAGGCGTTCTACCATATCCTTTTGGCTTTTCTAGGTTTATGGGTGTTTCCTCTAAGTCTGGTTCACAGGATTGACTACCGATGGCGATACCCGCCAAAGCAGATCCAAGCAAGATATTTTTTATGCTCTCTCTCCTATCCATTATATATTTTTCTTTTTGAATTGGTCAATGATGTATTCAGAGGCACGCATACTTAGCGCCATGATGGTCCAGGTGCAATTCTTATCTGCTTGAGAAGTAAAAGGCCCGGCATCGACTATGAATACATTTTTCGCATCGTGCAGCTGTTGGTATTTATTGGTCACTGATTTCAGAGGATCATTTCCCATACGAGTTGTACCAACTTCATGTATGATTTGACCTGGATTCAAGAGTCCATACTCTTTATCCTTGCCTGGTTTCTCACCCATCACCTTGCCTCCCATATTCGTTATGATTTCCTCAAACGAATCTACCATGTGTTTGGCCTGCAGTCGCTCATATTCTGACCACTTGTAGTTGAACTGCAAGACAGGAATACCAAATCTATCCAACACGTCTTCATCTAGCTCACATCGGTTTTCATATCTGGCTATCGATTCACCTCTGCCAGATAGACCAACTATGGACCCATAAAAACGCTTCACATCATCTCTCAATTTATCCCCATAGCCACCTACAGATGCGCCAATGTATTTATTGATAGACTCGACATCAAAACCAAATCCGTAAGCAGGCATCCCCAATCCACCCCAAACTTCGATATGGTAGCCTCTAGGAAAATCCAATTTAGAATTGTCTCCCCACCAAGGGCTATAGACATGCATACCGCCTACTCCATCTTCATTATATACTTTACGATCCATCAAAGCAGGTACAAATCCAGTGAGGCCAGATCCAGTAGAGTCATGCAGATACCTACCTACATGGTCACTACTATTGCCTAAACCATTCGGATGCTGTTTTGATGTTGAGTTGAGCAAGATACGCGCAGAACTACAGGCAGAAGCACCCAAAACGACTACTCTAGATTTGAGCTGATATTCACCCATGTCCTTCTTATTGATGTAGGAAACACCAGTGGCTAATCCTTCATCATTCGTAGTGACATTTTTGACCATGCAATCGGTATACAGATCTACCTGCCCACTTTTTTGAGCAGGAAAAATGAAACAAGAGCCTGAAGAGAAGTCAGCATATGCAGAACAAGAGCGATTACATTGTCCACAATAAAAACAAATCCCTCTGTCTTTATTTATTCTTTTTGTCAATATGGATAAGCGAGATGGGATCACGGGGACGTTGGATTTTCGAGCGCCCTTTATATAATATAGTTCATGCAATCTAGGTTTAGGTGGAGGTAAGAAAAATCCATCTGGATCATTGGCTAAGCCCTCATTGGAACCAAACACGCCAATCATTTTATCCAGTCTATCATAATATGGTTTTATCTCTTCATAGCTGATCGGCCAGTTTTCCCCCAAGCCGTCGACATCTCTATGCTTAAAGTCTTTAGGGCCGAAGCGCAGAGATATTCTGCCCCAGTGATTGGTTCTGCCACCCAGCATCCGCGCCCGCCACCATCTAAAATCTGTGCCCTTCTTGTTGGTATAGGGTTCGCCTTCTACCTTCCAGTCGCCCCACGACATGTCAAAGTCACCAAAGGCTCTATTTGTACTTGCCCCCCGTCGTGGTGATTCATAGGACCACTTCATTTGAGTCATGGTAGCGGGATCTTTTGGGTCAAAAAATGACCCTGCTTCCACCACAGCTATTTTCATCCCTGCATTGGCCAACATGTAAGCAGACATCCCACCTCCAGCACCAGAACCCACTATGATAGCATCGTATTCCTTAGGCGCTTCTTTGATTTGCATGTTTCTCGTTTATGAATCTAATGTAAGAAATATCAATGATAAAAAGGCATTTCTTCTGGGCGTCACCCGATGAAAAAATCGGGTCGGGCTATTCCGTGGTCCGCTTCGCTCCCGTCACTCCCTTCCATTACATTCCAGTGCGGGACACAGCCTCCTACCGTCGGCTGTCACTCTCTATCCCTGACGCAAAATTTATATGCTTAAGACTTGTTCTCTTGTTTGTGTACTCGCAATATTTTACTTATTTACTTCTTTCTTTACCAAAATCATATTGGCTTCATGAAATTTGCTCATCACTTTTGGAAAGGAATATCTCTTTACATAAGCTTCAAAATTGAATGGCTTCTCGCCAAGATGATCTTGTCTAATTTGCGCTAAATAGTCTCGCGAATCATGTACTCGTTGTTTCATTTCTTGTGTGTCCGAAGTAAAATCTCCATGCCCAGGTATCAACATGCTTACCTGTCCAGAAGTTATAATCTCAGACAGTGTATTCAGCGATTGTATATAGGCATGAAAGCTATGATACAAATATGGAAACTCGATATTGCTCAAGTAATCTCCAGCTATTAATGTACCTTTCTCGGTGTCCAATAAGTAAATGCTATCATCGTTATGACCAAGAAGGTAACCCACTTCGTAATTTTTGTTTCCTAATTGTATTTGCGTATGACGCTCTTCTATGACTATATCAATTTCGGGAAAGGATACCTTGTACTCTCGCAGCGTGTAGTTATCATCATCTATAGTGCTTATTTTATCTAGTATAGCTGCTTCTGCTTTTTGATTTACAAAATTTCTAGAGGCAATGGTTTTGAACCCTGTAAAGAAATTGTAGCCGATGATATGGTCATAATCACTGTGCGTGAAGAAAAGGTATTTTTCTGCTGTAGCCCTCAGTTTAGAGATATAGTCTTTGATAAAAGCTAATTCGACTGGAAACCAATTAGGGTCTACTAAGATGATGTGCTCATCCCCTAATAGCAATGTGGTAGTCGTGCGAAAAAGAGCGCTTTCAAAAATGACTATGTCTTTGGACTCAAATTGAATTCTCATATGAATGTGCTTATTATTAGGAGCGATATTAATAGTTAAGATTGATCAGCAGAAATTTTAGCTTCGTGATGAATCGGGAAATTACAACTATTGGCTATGAAGCATAATGCATTGGCCTTCTCATGTAGGCTTATGGCCAGGGGGATTTTGGATTCCTCTTTGATTACTACCACAGGCTTTAATACTACTCCAGTAAACTTTCCGCCACCATCTTCTCTTTCAGTCATTGTTCCTTCTGCGTTATCATAATAAGCAAGGACTACTACATTGTTAAAGGCACAAAGGTGTAAATACCACAGTGCGTGACAAGAGCTAATGGATGATATCAATAAGTCTTCTGGATTGTGCCTAGTGCGATCTCCACGAAAGCTGGGGTCTGAGGAGCCCAAGATATCTGCTTTCTCATTGACCTTAATTGTAAAATCTCGTGCATAAGCAGTATAGTTTTCCGTGCCCTTACCAGTATTACCAGTCCATTCGAAATAGCTGTTGTACTTGTGTGTTTTCATAAAGCGAAAGTAAAGAATAAAGCTCAAGTCATCAATTATATGCCATTGGATCTTAGCAAGGCGATGCGTATAGCAGGAAGCCCGTGAAGGCTAAGGAATCGGATGCAATCCCGATCGCATCGGGATGTCCTCGCTTAGCTTGGTGGGCAGGCCTAGGACCGTAGCGTAGCGAAGTGCAGAAGAGTCTGGCGGCAGCCCATTTTCGGGCTAGGCGATCGCCCCAAATATTCAAAAAGATCACTCCACAAAGAAATAAAATAAAGAAGTACAGTTCCTCTTATCTTATCCTTTCAGTTTTGTAAATTTGTTGTCTGCTCAGGCTAAATGCTTACACTACTTCACAAACTAAAATAACAGCAATGAACTATACGGTTAAAGAAAGATTTTTGAAATATGTCCAAATTGATACGCAGTCTGATCCAAACTCGGATACCTACCCAACGACGGAAAAGCAAAAAGACATGTCTAGAGTGCTGGTGGAGGAACTGAAAGAGATGGGTGTAAAGGATGTGCACATGAATGAGTATGGCTATGTGTATGCCACGATACCAGGAAATACAAAAAAGGCAAATGTGCCAGTAGTCTGTCTCTGTTCGCATGTAGATACGGCGCCAGACTGTAGTGGCAAGGATGTGAAACCGATCGTGCATAGCAATTATCAAGGACAAGACATCGTACTGCCACTGAATAGTGAAGCAGTTTTGAATACGAAAGATTTTCCGCACCTGTTGAACCAAATTGGAGAGGAGATCATCACTACCTCTGGAGATACTTTATTGGGGGCGGATGATAAATCTGGTGTGGCAGAAATCATGGATGCTGCGTATCAGATGCTCAACACCCCTGAACTGATACATGGCGATGTACGGATCTTATTTACTACCGACGAGGAAGTGGGTAAAGGAGTGGATAATGTAGATATTCAAAAACTGGGAGCAGATTTTGGATTTACCTTGGATGGTGGAGTGCCAGGTAGTGTGGAAGATGAAACGTTTTCTGCAGATGGTGCAGTGGTGACTATCAATGGTATATCTGCGCACCCGGGATACGCAAAAGGAAAGATGGAAAATTCCATGAAGATAGCTGCGGAAATATTGGCGGCACTTCCTAAGGATTCATTGTCCCCAGAATCTACCTCTGGGAAGCAGGGTTTTATACATCCTACTTCGATGAGTGGTGTGCTAGAGAAGTCCACACTTGGTTTTATTCTGCGTGACTTTACAACTCCCTTATTGATAGAGAAAAGAGAATTGCTGCAAAAGACCGTGGACACAGTGATGGAAAACTATCCGAACTCCAAGGCTACGATAGAAATCACGGAGCAATATCGCAACATGAAGGAAGTGCTGGATACAAAACCATTTATCATGGAATATGCTGAAGAAGCGATCCGTCGTGCTGGAATGGAAGTTAAGAAAACGGCTATTCGTGGCGGGACAGACGGGAGTAGGCTATCTTTTATGGGACTACCTTGTCCTAATCTGTTTACAGGGATGCAAGGCATACACTCTGTACGCGAATGGATTTCTGTAAAGGACATGCATCTCGCTGTAGATACGATCTTGAATCTCGTGCAAGTTATAGAAGAAAAAGCTTAGGGTGCGATGTACTAGCATCTAATACTCAGTTTTATCCTAGGTAAATTTGAGTAGACTTACCATGTGTGTGCGAAACCACCATAGTTAAGCTTAGGCATTTCTCATTTGCACAAGTCACCACAGATGATTCTTTGGTGACTGGTATGCATGTACTTAGACATTGGATTGCTTTGATGGTTTTTCCAGCGCCAACTTTGACTGTTTATAAAATCGTAATCGCCCTTAGTGTACAAATATCCCTATGCTACGTTGGAGGTAGTTAAAAAGTCACCTTCTCGAACTTGCAAAAATTGACATTAATTGCCTTTATAACATTCCCTTAATACAAATCCCCTATTTGATAATACTTCTTAACGTTTAGTGCCCGTCGTTTAACCTGGCATTAGTACTTTAAACGCCTAAAAGTTGAGTTATTTACATAAAGACATTTATCAACTTTTAAAATGCTACGTTATGAAAAATTTCAAATTGTTAAACGGACTTAGTTTTCTACTAGCACTAGTGCTTTTCAACTGTAACACTCCTTCCAACTTATTGCAAGATGGGGATTACGATGAAGCAGTTTATAAGGCGATTATGAATCTCCAAAAAGGAAAGAAGAAAAAGGAGAAAGACATCATTGTTGTAGAAGAGGCGTATAGAAAAATTACTGCTAAAGACATGGCAGCGATTGAATCACTACAGGCTACTGGAGATCCAGCAAGTTGGGTAAAAATTAATAAACTACACAATGACATCAAGGAAAGACAAGAGTTGATCGCTCCCTACCTTCCTCTGATTGCTACTAAGACCTATTACAAAGCTGATTTTATGTTTGTAAATATCAATCCTCTTGAATTGGACAGCCGAAAGAAGGCAGCCCAGTATTACTATGTGGCTGGTTTAGATAGGATGATAGATGCTAGACGAGGTAATAAATCTGCGGCTAGAAATGCCTATAGAAAATTTTCTAGAGTGCAGACCTACTTTAATACATTTGAAGATAACAACGCTTTGATGAATGAGGCGCATGAGATCGGTATCGATAAGGTATTGTTTGATTTGCAAGATAACACGTATGGATATACTCCATATTTTGCAAGAGAGGAGTTGAGCTTTTTTGATGAAAGATCGCTCAATGATACTTGGACCAAGTACTACACAGTGCACAATGCGCCTGAGGATATTGACTTTAGAGTAGAAGTAGATATCGCTGAAATAGATTTGTCTCCAGAGAGAGTGCAGTATGATGAATATCCAGTGACTAAAAAGTTATTCAAAACGATAAAGGTACCCGCAAATCAGGGCGACGATCGTCCAGGTGGAGGAAGACCAGGTAGAGATAGACCACGTGGCGACAGACCAGGTGCCACTGGATCCAATACGCCTACTATCCAAATAGGAACCACTGTACTGAATGCTGGCACCGTGAAGATTGATGCTTCTAATACCGATAGACCAGGTGGAACAAACACTGATAGGCCAAACAATAATAAGCCAAATAAAGCGGATTTGGTGACAAAGAAGGTTCCTTATTGGGTAAAGGCTCTTGTATTAGATACCCGTGTGAGCAAGTCTGCTTATATGAGTGCAAAAGTCAGATTTATAGACGCTAACAATGGACGTGTATTGAGTTCTGAGAGAATAGCTGTGGAAGAGAATTTTTTGAACATCACCACTACCTTCAGGGGAGACAAGAGAGCGCTGCCTAATGATGTAAGATGTAGATTGACCAATAGACTAATGGAGGTGCCTAGAGATAGTGAGATGATACTCAATGCTGCTGTTTTGTTGAAAGATAAAATTGGACATTTTGTACGCACTGAAGATAGTATCGTTATGCTATAAAAGTATTCCTATAATAAGAATCTCGTTTTAATTATAGAAAGCGATTTCCTAAGGGAGGTCGCTTTTTTTTTGTAATATTGATGCCAAATTAAGACTTGTATAATGAAGAAAATACTTATTGCAAATAGAGGAGAAATTGCTTTACGTGTCATGCGTACTGCGCATAAAATGGGCATCAAAACGGTAGCCATTTATTCAGAGGCAGATAGAGATGCACCGCATGTATATTTTGCGAATGAAGCAGTCTGTGTAGGTCCAGCGCCTTCTGCAGAATCATACCTCAATCAAAAGAAAATTATTCAAGTTTGTAAGGATCTCAAGGTGGATGGTATACACCCAGGTTACGGTTTCTTGAGCGAAAACGCAAAGTTTGCGAAGGCAGTCACCAAAGCGGGTATCAAGTTTATTGGCCCTTCTCCGCATTCTATCAAGATTATGGGTAGCAAGCTTGATGCAAAAGATGCAGTTAAGAAGTATGACATTCCAATGGTGCCTGGTGTTGATAAGGCTATTACGGATGTAAAAGCGGCAAAAAAGATTGCCAAGACCATTGGCTACCCTATTCTCATAAAGGCCTCTGCGGGTGGCGGAGGTAAAGGAATGCGAATCGTAGAAAATGAAGCGGAATTTGAGGAGCAGATGAATCGTGCCATTAGTGAGGCAGTGTCTGCATTTGGAGATGGATCGGTATTTATAGAGAAATATGTAGGTTCTCCTCGGCATATAGAGATACAAGTCCTAGCTGATGGACACGGTAATGTCGTGCATCTATTTGAGAGAGAATGTAGCATACAACGTAGACATCAAAAAGTAGTAGAGGAAGCGCCCTCTGCTGTACTAGACGAGGATTTGCGTCAGCGCATGGGAGAGGCTGCTGTTATGGTTGCTAAGTCTTGCAAATATGAAGGGGCTGGAACGGTTGAATTTCTGTTGGATGAACATAAAAATTTCTACTTTTTAGAAATGAATACCAGACTACAAGTAGAGCATCCAGTTACAGAAATGATAACAGGAGTTGATTTGGTAGAACAGCAAATATTGGTCGCTAGAGGAAAGAAACTCAGTTTTAACCAAGAAGACTTAAGTATCAAAGGGCACGCTGTCGAGCTGCGCGTCTATGCTGAAGATCCAAAAAATAATTTCTTGCCTAGTATCGGCACGCTTGAAAGATATGAAACGCCTAAGGGAGAAAATATCAGAGTCGATGATTCATTCCTAGAAGGGATGCAAATACCCATACATTATGATCCGATGATTGCGAAGTTGGTCACCTATGGTGATACAAGAAAAGAAGCCATAGCATTAATGGACAAAGCCATCTCTAATTATCATATAGAAGGAATCGAAACGACCTTAGATTTTGGACAATTTGTGATGAATCACAAGGCTTTTGTATCTGGTAAGTTTGACACCCACTTCGTCAAAAAATACTTCAGACCCAATGCTAAAGAAAACAAGAAAAGTAAGGAAGAGACGAAGTTAGTTGCACAAATAGCTGCATTGTTCTACGAACAAGCAAGCAAGGAAATCAATATTCCAGAGGCACAGAATGAGATATGGTATGAGAATAGGAAATAAATCTATATGTGGAGGCATACAAGAGTATGCTTCTTAAAACCAACTTTTTCCTTTTAGCTTATTCAGAAGTACGAAAGATCCTCCGATAGAAAAGCCAATAAGGGCAACAATAAATACTAACATAAAACAACACTTTACGCCGCGCAATGACGGCCATTCTCAAATCTGATAGTTGTATGGGGATTATGCTTTGTTGTTCTCTTGGTATTTATAAGACTAAAGTTAGTTTTATTAAGTCACAAATCAAGCATTTTATTGCAAAATGTTTGACCTATCTTGAAGCCAAGTTTTGATTTCTGCAAAGAGCTCGTTTCTTTTTACATCATTGTGCAGTTCATGATGGACATCCTCCCACAGTCGTAATGTAACATTTTGAGGATTGTTAGCTGCAAATTGCTCAGAACCAGATGCTAAGGTCAATCTATCCTGCTTGGCATGCATAATAAGCGTTGGGACGGGCATGCCTCCTTTATACTCATATAGAAACTGTCCAGCATAATATAAGGCTATACCCGCCTTACTGGATATCTTATCATGGTTCAATGGGTCATTTATATACTTTTCAACCTCCGCAGCATCGGTTGAAACAAATGAGGCATCGATTTCGCTAGATTGGGTGAAACTGCCAAATCTATTGATCAAGTTGGCTACGAAGACCAAGGCCTTGCTTGGCGTATTTTGTATCGTAATCCACGGTCCCGTAGCAACGATTGCTTTGCAATCTGGCTTTCTCCGAATGACATGATTTAATCCTACATTGGCTCCCATACTATGGACATGGAATATCCACGGCAAGCCAGGACTGACTTGCTTTGTATGAGCAATCAATACATCGACATCGTTTAGGAAAGCATCTAAATCCGGCCCACATCCACGCGCCCCCTCGGATTTGCCATGTCCTCTTAGATCAAGGGCATATGCATTGGCTCCAAGATTATTGTAAAACTTAGCTACATGAACATACCTGCCCGAGTGTTCGCCTAATCCATGAACAATGAGAACATTGAATTTGGCGGCCTCAATCTTCCACGCAGCGGAATGTAAAGCCAGTCCATCATTGGACTGCAGGGTATGCGTTGAACTACTAGGCATGACTTATGAGCGGCTTCCGTTAGAATATGTAATCACTTTGGAATTCGTATATTGTTTTGAAACTATGTGCTTCATGAATTTCTCTGCATCAGACTTGTTCTTATAATCTCCCATCATATAACTGACCGACCCATCTCCCAACTTATCTGTTATGATATTTCCATGCTTTTGAAATATGGGGTGATCTGTAGGTAAAACCGTCTTAGATCTGAAGAACTCCACCAAAAAACCAGTGTACTCCTTCGATATCTGAGAGGGCTTAGCATGGTCCATATTAATATCTAATTCAAATTCTCCAGATAGAGGAGCCTCCCCAGCATTTGAAATGGGCCTACTATTGGTAGAAATATTTAGGTCGAACTCTGGCTCATTCTCTCCCACAGGCGTATTTGCACCCAAGGCTATATCTGATGGCTGCGAACTTGGAGCTGCTGTATTACGACTAGGCACAACAGGTATCGAGACAGTAGCCGCTGCATTGGGCGCGGGCTGGCTAGTTGGAGCAGGCGCTGTAGCAGCGCTCTTACCATTTATCTGTGCTAATATTTCTTCTGGTACTTCGCCGGGTGCAAATTGCACCACGTCTTGATCCTGAATAGCGGCAAGTGTTTCTTCAAACTTTTCTTCTTTGATGATTTGCGCTAAGGTCTTATCTGCAAACGGATCATATTCTGTGATGCCCAAAATTTTCAGCTCCGTTCTTCTATTTTGTTGATGCTTTCTGTCACTACATTTTACTCCATTTTTACAAGCATTGACGAGATTGGACTCTCCGTATCCTCTAGCTTGTATTCTCGCTTTTCGAATATTACTATTGGCTAATATATACTCCACTGCAGCCTGCGCACGCTTTGAAGACAAGGCGTAATTACTTTCATCATTTCCTTGTGAGTCTGTATGCGACCCAAGTTCTACCATTAGAGATGGATTATTCTTGAGCACGTGAATCAGGTTTTCAAGCGGCTTGGTGGCGTCCTCTCTGATTTCTGACTTCCCCAAATCGTAGTAGATGTTTTCCACTTTTATAGGCTCTCCTACTCTAATTTCTTCTAGTTCGACGTTGGCGACTAGCGTTCCTTGCAGATGCCCTGCAGTCAGATTATCTGCTATCCCTGGTGCACCAGGTTGTATTTCGTCAATCCCCTCGAAGCACATGATACATCCATCTACATTAACAAAGGCCTCTAGACGCTTTGTAAAGTAGCCTTCTTTCCGCAACATAACTGTATAGTGGTTTCCTTGTTCAAAAGTGTAACTAAATGTGTGGCTAGGATGCTTGGACAATACCAGCACAGAAGTATCCGCCGTATTATTATAGATTTCTATCAAGGCATCAGTGATGGCGTCAATTTCCTCTTTGCCCTCTACAAATTTTTCTGCCATTGTCACTTCAAAGAGGTAGCCTGGCTCTCTGATCATTTCCACTTTAGTAAATACTTTATCTTTCGCATTCACCGTACTCAAGTCCATTTCCTTGTACTCAAAAACATCCTTCAGTGCTACCAAGGTAAACTCTTTACCCACTGGAAGTTCACAAGTGAAAAAACCCTCTTTATTAGAGATAGCTTTCTTAGTGAAGCTGCCCTCTTTTTCCTTAATTTCGATTTTAACGAGATTAAGATAGCCACGATTATTGTTTTCAAATACGTAGCCCTCGAGGGTAGTTATTTGAGCAGTAACAATACTTGCTACAAATAGAAAAGTCATTAAAATAAAAAACCTCATCATGCTATATTCGATTTTAAATATGCGCCCAGGCATCATGCTTGAACTAGGTAAAAATACAACATTCCTTCTTACCAACGTATTATTTTTTATTTATATTTGTAACAGGTATCAAATGTTTGATTTATAGGTACTTATATTAATATTTAGGGGCTATCACAACCCCTGCAAAGGTGCAGAGGTTCCTTCACTATCTTGGTCCACTGGACCAAGATTGCTACGCACCATTCAGTCGTGTCGCTATGTTTCGCAGCTCGCTATTCGCTCGGCCCCTTTCCACCCCCCAAGCAGCCGCACGGTCTACCTCAGCCAGTCCACCTATCCATCCACCTGAGGCACTACTGCACAGCGCTTATCCGTTCCATGGATAACTTGGATTACATCGATATATTAAGATATTTGGAATTATCATCGTAAGGCCCAAGACCACTCGAGTACAAGTAATCAAATCGATATCAGCTAGCGTTCAATATATTCAAGTAGGTTGTCAATGTCTACATCTGACAAGTGATTAAAACACGTCATATTAGCATAATCCCACTCCTTTTTCAATGCTAATGCCCTTGGATGTTTAGCTTCGGTGAGCAGGTCAGAATTTCTAATCCAAGCATATAGATCTTCTTTTGGGTAATCAGCCCAGCGATTTGTTACGCCCTTTAGTGCTGGTCCAGTCAAGTCTGTAGTCATATTCTTATTATGACAAGAGGCACAATTGTTTTTGAAGATAGGCTTTTCTAGTTTAGCTTCTGCAGACATTGTAACTGCTTCTATGTTTTCTGCGGACTGCTCATTGGCTGTTGCTGTTTTAGGCTTATTTATCTCTGTGAATAATACGGAGGCGGTAAAAGCAAAGTACAGCCAGACTAATGCGATAATCATATTTACACTTCTAAATGATCCCATGATGCTACATTTTTGGTTCATTCTAAAGATACTCTTTATCATACGGAGTAGATAAGGCCAATTATCAAATATCTTATCCAGACTAAGTCTAAACAAAATGAGGCCTTTCAGGAGTATTTATTATCAATTGAATTAGTCGTATCTTAGTAATTCCGGCCTATAATGTTGGTCATTATATCGAGTGAATAATTGCTTTTCTACTCAGAACGCAACAATCATTAAAGCCCAAGCTCTCTCCTATGTAGCGCTGGACAATTCCCAGAGCTAGAAAAGGCAATTGCTGCATTCTTATCCCTATCTTCGCAGCAAAATACCATACATGAAATCGCTAAGAATTGTATTCATGGGAACCCCAGAATTTGCGGTCCACAGTCTAAAAGCCATACACGAATCGCATCACGAGGTAGTGGGAGTTATCACGGCTACTGATAAAATGGGTGGCAGAGGAGGCAAAAAGAAAATAGAGTCTGCAGTCAAGAAGTACGCGGTAGAGCAACGATTAAATATTTTGCAGCCTCCAAATCTAAAGTCTCCCGAATTTTTACATAACCTTAAAGTGCTGAAGGCTGATTTACAGATCGTTGTCGCCTTCAGAATGCTGCCTGTGGCCGTATGGGATATGCCTCCATTGGGCACGTTCAATTTACATGGCTCATTACTCCCAAAATATAGAGGCGCAGCGCCCATAAATTGGGCCATCATCAACGGAGATGCGGAAACAGGAGTGACTTTCTTCAAACTAAAACATGAAATAGACACCGGTGATGTTTTGTTAAAGCAGCCCATCGCCATCGACCCGATGGAAACAGCCGGAGACTTGCACGATAAAATGATGCATGTCGCGGCAGAAGTTGTTTTAAGCAGTGTGAATAAAATTGCAGCAGACGACCTAGCGTTTTTTCCGCAAGATGACTCCAAGGTATCTAAAGCACCTAAGATCTTTCATGACACTTGCAAAATTGACTTTAACCAAGCTACTACGACCGTTTTCAACTTTATCAGAGGACTGAGTCCATACCCTGCTGCCTGGACAAATTTGGATGGGAAGCAACTAGATATTTATCGAGCACATGCATTGATCAGCAAGCACGATTATACAGCGGGTACCATATTGACAGATCACAAAAAGAAATTGCGCATTGCGACTCTAGATGGCTATATTGAAGTGAAGGAACTCAAACTACAAGGTAAAAGAAAAATGGATGTGAATAGTTTCCTCAATGGATATACTATAACAGATTGTGAAATCATACAAAATCCAAGCCTATCAAACTTATAGACTTACACTTCATGGGCCAACCGAAATTGATTTCGGTTTTTTTAATGGAAACTACAGAAGGACCAGTACTCTTTGAAACTGGGCCACACAGCTGCTTTAAATACCTTGAAAAAGGACTTGCTGAAAACGGGTATAAAAAAGAGGATGTCAAGCATCTTTTCTTGACGCACATTCATCTTGACCACGCTGGTGGCGCTTGGGAATTTGCCAAACACGGCGCTAAAGTATACGTTCATCCAGTGGGTGTCAATCACTTAATAGACCCTAGCAGACTAGTGGCCTCCGCTACGAAATTATACCAGGACAAAATGGATCTGCTATGGGGAAAGTTTATGCCAACACCCGAAAAGAATTTAGTAGTAGCTGCACATAATCAAGCATTTGAAATAGGAGGCAAGAATATCAAAGTTATTCATAGTCCTGGCCACGCCAATCATCATGCAGCTTATGCTACTGAGGAAGGCATTGTTTGCGGTGATGTGGGTGGCATACGTATTGCCAAGGGCCCTCCTATTCCGCCCTGCCCTCCACCGGATATTCATTTTGATAAGTGGAGAGAGAGTATTGATCTTCTCTTGCAAGAGCAGCCTCAAATATTGCACATAGCGCATTTCGGAAGCCATGACAATGCTGTGCAGCATCTTCATGACTTAAGAAAAGAAATTGATGCACTGGAGACATTTAGCAAGGACTTATATAATAAGACCCCGGATAAGAAAGAAGCCTATTCTGAATTTAATGAGTGGGTGAGAAATAGAATGCTCAGCTTATGCCCTAGTAAGGCCATCGCAGATTACTACGCCATTTCTATGCCTACGAGAATGCAGTTGAGTGGAGTATATAGATACTTGATGAAGAAAGAGACGGATTAAAAATAAAAATGTATTTTTAGTTCTTACAAAATTTCATAGCGACTTTGGAGGAACTAATCGAAAAATCTACGTCCGTTCTCTTAAACAATTGGAAACAAGGATTCACTATTCCCACCCAACGTTTATATCCATTTCAGTGGAACTGGGACTCTGGATTTACGGCATTGGGTCAGATGCACTTTAATGTAGATTTTGCCATTCAGGAAATGCAAAATTTATTTTCTGGTCAGTGGGAAAATGGGATGCTTCCGCACATCATTTTTCACAGTGAAAATGAAGACACCTATTTCCCCAATTATGATTTTTGGAACGCGCAAGTCAATTCAGGTGCACCTGTCAAGCCAAAGACTTCTGGAATTACGCAGCCCCCAGTACACGGTTTTGTTTTAGAAGCGCTAGTGAATAAGTTCCCTTCAAATCAAAAAGTACTTTCTTTTGCCAAAGATTTATTCCCCAAAATACTAAAGCTCCATCAATGGTTCTACACCTATCGGGATCCACAGAGAGAAGGACTCACTATTATATATCACCCCTGGGAATCTGGAAGAGATAACTCTCCCCTATGGGATAACTCTTTGGCTAGAATCATTATTGACAAAGATACTCTTCCAAAGTATACGAGAAAGGACACCAGTATTTCAGAGGCGAGTGAAAGACCCACCTCAGATGAATATGATAAATATGTGTATTTGTTAGAATTGGGAAAGAAGTACAAATATGAAGAAAGAGCCATCTTTGATGAGAGCCCTTTTTTAATCCAAGACACGCTAATGAATGCCATTCTTATTCGATCGAACAAGGCATTAATACAACTCGGAACACGTCTAGGATTTGATGTTGCAGAGATAGAAGAGTGGCAACAAGCCTCTATTCCAAAGTTTAATGAAAAACTATGGTATGATGCCCTCGATACTTATGTAGTCTACGATCTGCGTGGACAGACGCAGATCAAGCACAAGGAGATAGGAGGACTATGTGCCCTCTTTGCTGAGATTCCCGATTTAGAAAAAGCGAACAAATTGAATGATTACCTTCAGGGCTTACATGCAAGAGACTTTTTTCTCTGCCCGTCCTTTGATCCAGAAGATGCATTATTTGACTCTAAACGATATTGGAGAGGACCTATTTGGCCTCAGATGAATTGGATTGTATACCATGGCCTGAAAGCGTACGGATTTGAAGCAACAGCCAATATTGTCAAAAATAATTTTTTTGAATTGGTAAACAAGTTAGGACTACACGAGTACTTTGAATCCCAGAAAAGCCTTGTCAAAAATTTAGAAAAAGGATATGGTGGATCTGATTTTAGCTGGACCGCAGCTTGTATACTAGATTTGATCCATGAACAATCGTAGTTTCGTGATTACACAAAAAATCAACCAGAAACAGAATGAACTATTTAGACTATATCATCATTGGAATCTATCTGATAGGATTTATTTTTCTAGGATTTTTCTTCAAGCAAAATAAATCTTCAAAGGATTACTTTCTCGGCGGCAATTCTTTGGGCTGGTTTCCTCTCAGCCTGTCTACCATGGCCACCCAGCTATCTGCTATTAGTTTCATTTCAGCACCAGCTTTTGTTGGATTGAAACTAGGGGGCGGATTGAAGTGGCTTACCTTCGAAATGGCGGTGCCAATCGCGATGCTATTTATCATGCTAGTGGTTATTCCACCATTATTTAGGGCCGGGATTGTCAGTATTTACGAATATGCGGAAAGAAGATTTGATTACAGTACTAGAATGATACTGAGTATTGTCTTTCAAATCAATCGGGCCTTGAGTACAGGAGTTATGGTCTATACCATTGCCTTTATACTGCAAGCCGTTTTAAACCTACCCTTTTCAATTACTATTCTCATTATCAGTGTAATCACTATTATTTATTCATGGCAAGGGGGCATGAAAGCAGTTGTTTGGGGGGATGCTATTCAGATGATAATTTTATTTCTTGGATTAGTAGTATGTCTTTTCTTTGGATGGTCCCTTCTGAATGAAACTGGGGGAAGCTTGATTTCAGATCCCAGTAGATTGCAGGTTATAGACTTTAATATGGGGACGCAAGCTGGTGAGACCTATGGCATATTCCCTATGATCATCGGAGGTTTCTTTTTATATGTATCCTATTATGGCTGCGATCAAACACAAGCTCAACGAATGCTTTCCGCCAAAAATGAAGGAACCATTAAAAAATTACTGTTGGCTAATGGTTTACTACGATTTCCAGTAGTCCTAGTCTACTGTATCATGGGCTTAATTATTGGTTCCCTAGTCATGTCCAGCCCTGAGTTTCTAACTGCGATAGAGGATACCACACAGCTACACTTTCCCGAAGAGTATGCTAAATCAGGTATGAAAGCAGATCTTATGATGCCCATATTTATCCTAGAATATCTTCCACATGGCTTGATTGGTCTACTGATGGTAGGTATATTATCTGCTGCCATGTCGTCGCTCAGCTCCACCATAAACTCCCTGTCAGCGGTGACGGTGGAAGATATTCTCAAACGCAAAGGTATAGTCAATGATGCTAATTATATCCAGTATTCCAAATATATGGTAGTCTTCTGGGGCGTTGTGTGCATCGGTGCCGCATTCCTTTTTGGAGGAAGCGATAGTCCTGTGATTGAGATAATAAACGCTATTGGATCTGTTTTTTATGGCCCCGTTTTGGCTACTTTCTTGCTTGCTATCTTTTCAAGGAATATAAGTGCTATGGGGATGAAAATAGGTATTATCATCTCTGTACTGATTAACTTGATTTTCTCTCAAACGATACAAAACATATTTGGCTTTGAATTTGGCTTTTCCATATTCTGGATATGGTTGAACTTTACGGGTTTCTTTCTAGCGCTAAGCATCGCCTGGCTAATGAGTAAAGTTTTTCCAGCGACTCCAAAGGACGAATCATTATTAAATAGACCTAAGTTTACTTCTACGGATTTTCTTACCAAAGAAAGTTTTATACTGCTAGGCTTCTTTGTTTTTATAATAGCTTTCTCGGCCATTCTTCCTAGCCTTTTTTAATTATCACAAGTGCAAAAATTTGAAAACCCAAGTCAAAATCTTAATTGCTCCAGATAAATTTAAAGGTACTTTAACTGCTCAAGAAGTTTGTGAAAGCATCCGTAATGGATTGGCAAGAAAAAGCAGCAACTACCACATATGGATTCACCCCTTGGCGGATGGTGGTGATGGATCGATAGATATTTTAGCTCAGTATGTAGAGGTGCAAAAGCATGAAGTTTCTACTACGGATCCTTTAGGTAGGCTGATTCAATCCTACTACTATACTTCAGATAAAAGTGCGTTCGTGGAGTTGGCTAAGGCAAGTGGATTAAGTTTACTCAACGATTCTGAATACAATCCACTTTTGACCAGCACACTAGGTACAGGAACGATTATCCTGGATGCCATTAGCAAAGGATTTAAGCAAATCTATCTTTTTCTTGGTGGATCAGCTACTACTGATGGAGGCATGGGAATAGCCTCAGCACTTGGATATACCTTTACTGATAATTTGAAAAATCCCCTTTCCCCTATAGGCCAAAACCTAGGCCAGATTTTTAAAATCGAAAAAACTGCTGGTTTTAAACACATTTCTAGGGTCAATTTTACCATTTTATGTGATGTAAGTAATCCGCTACATGGTCCAAACGGAGCTAGTTTTGTGTACGCTAAGCAAAAAGGAGCTGACCATAAAATGATTAAGTATTTAGACGATGGCCTAATACATTTAGAAAAGGTACTCAAAAGTTATTCTGGGAAAGATTTGACTAATCTAAAAGGAGTAGGTGCGGCGGGCGGTACCCCAGCTTGCCTACTTGGCTTGTTTGATTCCCAACTTCAAAGCGGAATAAAAACCTTTATAGAGTTGACAGGGCTAGAGGAAAAAATTAAATCTGCAGATATAGTTATCTCTGGAGAAGGAAAGGTCGATAAGCAAAGCATAGATGGTAAATTGGTGAAAGGGGTCTCCGACTTATGCAGATCTTATAATAAACCGCTGTTCCTTTTTGTTGGTAAAAACGATTTAACAAAAGATGAATCTACAGCACTAAATATCTCAAAGGTTTATGAAATTATGGATGTCGCTGAGGATGAAAGAGATGCCCTCAACAATCCCAAATATTATCTTGAAAGACTTGCTAGCAATGTTGATTTTTCTAAACTGTAAAGAAATTAGACAGCAGCTACTCCTATGTAGTATACTTCTAATCGCTCATTTTGATGCTCATTGATGACCTCCATAAAAGACTCTTTTCTGTCCATATCCTCCTCAGTCAAAAGACTAGGCACATCTGTGATAATAAGTCTTATCCGAGGTTTAGTTATCCACTCTAAATCAGAAAGGATTTCATCTAAAGAGTCTAAGTTATGACTAAAATAGTCAGGGAAGGAAAGTTGCTCTTGGAGCTTGTTGTATGCTTTATCTATAGTGGGGCATACTGCTCCATCAATAAAAGCATAGTGCGTTTTATCAGTACTAAAAAAAGGATCTTGTATGTGTTTTATTGGCTTCATAGTTATTTTATCTCTGTAAATGATTTGTAATGGTCACTGGTGTACCAGGACCTGCCATCGCTGCCTGTGACCATCCTTTCTGCCCCGCGATTTTTACCTTGTATCTTTCGATTGACATCCCATTCCTGATATTTTATCTTTTGACCCTTGGCATCTACTTTCGGTAAAATCTTTTCGCGATTCTGAAAAGTACGACCACCTACATAGCCTTTCTTAGCCTTGCCATTCTCCTTGACATAGTTTAAAACATCATAAACTTTGGCAGGTACCTCACCTTGCTTTAAGGTCGAGGAAGCAGTAATATCTGAAATACTCCCACCAAATGGAAATCCGCCAGATTCATACTGCTTGAATAGGAATAGAGCTAAAACAGCAATAATCGTATAGATAATCGAAGACGTCTTATTTTTCTTACTAGCCATTTACTATAGTCTTATAAAACAGTGAATTGATATTTTTCTTCTTTAGTTGAAAGACACTCAAAAGTACTAATTCTTATGAATCACACAATAGTAACAAGTGGTAAAGAAATCTCTGATATAAGGAACATGTTTGATGAGCGAAGTTAATTTGCGCGGTTGTAAACCAAACTTGATTTTGTAATTTGGATTAATAAAATACAAATCCTTTTTGTCATAAGCATACCCACTCTCGGCAACAATGCGTTCAAAGCGACGGATACTTATGCCTGTTTCTTTGATTTCTACCAAATCTTCGACCGTCTTATCGGGCTCGCCAAATGATTTTAAAAGTCCTTTGTATAAAGGCATAGGCAATAAATGATGCCACGGCATCTTGCTTAACAAAGCACTTCTGCATATTTGCTGGTGCCCACCAAAAGGCATTCTCCAAGGTGGAAATCCAAAAAATATCTTTCCAGTGGGTTTTATAAAATGAGCTAAGAAAGGCATGAACTTTTCTTGATTGTGAATGTGCTCAATCACATCCCTCATAAAAATCAAATCAAAGCTTCCTAGTTCTTTGGGATCAATATTGTAGATGTCCTCACAGATCAAGGTCGCTTTAGCATCTGGGTTCTCTTCTTTGATATATTGCTTTGCACGCTCTATTTGGGGACAATTCAAGTCTATTCCAACCACCTCGCAGCCCCTTTTCACAAAAGGCATCAGGTTTCCTCCTTCTCCACAGCCTATTTCCAGCACACGCGTTTGGGTATCTACGATCATCACCTCCTCCACGTATGGAATCACATATTGCGTAGTGGTAATACCTTGTTCTTCGAAATATATTTTTCTATTCTTATGCCTTTCCTGCATTCAAGCTTATCTTTAAACTAATAAGAGTGGACTCAATGGTATACTCAGAAAAAAAAGAATTGTTAGCCAATGAATCGGTAATAAATTTTAATATGCTACTAGTCAGCAGATTAGGATCTCAGTGAATCTCCTTACAAATGTAGGATAACCAAGTACTTATATCGCTTCGGTATATGACTTTTCACATTCAGCATCCTTCATACATTTATCGGCTCAAATATAGCATTTTAGCTATACTGTAAAAAAGGATGGCAAACAGCTTGTTTAAAAAGACAAGAAAAGGAAGGATTAGTGAAACTCCAAGTTATGCACTATGGTACGTACAAAAGAACGGAGCTCAATGCTGTAGCTACCTTTTAAGTAGGACTTATAATCCAATTCATATATCGAATTTACAGGAAGATCAAAAACATCTTCACGATATACTATCTGATTAGTTATTCTATTGCGCAAAACAATTTCAACTATGTTTTGATGTATCGATTCAAAGTCTATTAAGAACAATTTATTTTCCAAGTCTTGATAGTAAACCCAATCACTGTCAGATACAGTGGGATTTTTGTTGAGTACTTCAGTAAAAATGGTTGAAATTTCTAAGGATGCGGACTGTGCTTGGAGGCAAAAACAGGTAGACGTTAAACTAATTAATAGAGTCAGTGCTAAGCGCTGCATGATGTTATTTTGAGTGTCTTGTTTAAAATATGTCCGATGGTATTGTGACGGGATTATACGGCAGAGTAACGTTTATACAAAGACTTTATTGTTTGATTTTAGAGGAATCTAAAGAGGCCTCTATGACATCAAGAATGTTATTATATATAGGCTCCTCACTTACATCTACTTCATCAAATCTTGTCCAAATAGCCTTTTCAATTTTTTCCTCTGCTTGTGCCGTCAGATCTTGCTTCGGCGCAGTGGCCTCAAACCAAAAAGTCTTTTTGAGATACCGCTTTTTCTTGATTTTATAAGTGTGCCAGGTGGTTAAAAGATACTTTTCAATAATAACCTTCTTAGCCCCAGTCTCTTCCTCTATTTCTCTTTTAGCTGCCTTTATAATCGACTCCCCCTTCTCAATTTTACCTTTAGGGAGATCCCAATAGCCCAATCGATGAATCATCAAATACTCTTCATGCTCATTGCTCACCAGAGCACCCGCGGCAGGCAATACTTTATATAGATTGAGAAAATCTCCAGTGAGTATTTCTATATTTTTGTACTGCAATATCACCGCCTGTAATTTGTCATTCTTCTCTAGCAGGTCTATGTGGTTCAATAGGTGCTTGATCTTGCCAGTATAGGTAGAGACTAGGATATTCTTATTCGTTAAATCTAAACCTAAATCCTCTGCCTTGTGACACAAATAAAGTGGTGTTTCTTGAATATAAATCTTCATCAATTCTAATAAATTACGTTTCTTTGTTCGATATTTTGAATAACCTTACCGTCGACATTCTATATTACAAACGGTAATGCAAACACTCCCTCAAGGCTATGACAGACAATATAGCAAGAAATGTGGCTTCTTACCTATTGCAAATAAATGCAATAAAACTAAGTCCACAAAATCCATTCACTTGGGCCTCTGGCATCAAGTCTCCCATATACTGTGATAATAGATTGATTCTATCTTTTCCAGAGATACGTACAGGTATTAAAAATGCCTTAAAAGAAGCTTGTTCTAGTTTTGGTGATTATGACTTAGTAGCTGGAGTAGCTACCAGCGGCATTCCATTCGCTACTCTCCTTAGCGATGCTACGGATGAACCTATGGTATATGTTCGTAGTAAAGCGAAAGGGCACGGACGTCAAAAAATGACAGAAGGTAAGTTTGAGGCAGGACAAAAAGTACTCGTTATCGAAGACTTGATTTCTACCGGCGGGAGCTGCCTCAAAGCAGTAGAGAATCTCCGAGAAGATGGATTAGAGGTCGTCGGTGTATTAGCCATATTTAGCTATGGTTTTGACCAAGCGGATCAAAACTTTGCAGAACACAATTGCAGTTTTAAAACCCTGTCTAGCTTCCCAGTCATGTTAGAAGAAGCGATAAAGGCGAACTACATTGAGGATTCTGACTTGGAAACGATTCAAAACTGGCGACAAAATCCAAAACAATGGCTAGATACTCGCGTTTCATAAGCTAATATCTTTCAAGTAATTATTAATCGAAGAGACTACAATGGCAATCATAAATAAACAATCAGAGGCGTTTTTGACAAAATACCTTAACAATGCTTCACCTACTGGCTTTGAAGCATCTGGTCAGAAGCTCTGGCTTGACTACATCAAGCCGTACGTAGATGAATGGGAAATCGACAACTATGGCACTGCCTACGCAGTAGTGAACCCAGGCAAAGACTATAAGGTGGTTATCGAGGCACACGCAGATGAAATCTCATGGTTCGTTCATTATATCTCAGATAAAGGATTCATATCTGTCATCAGGAATGGTGGCTCAGATCATCAAATAGCCCCTTCTAAGCGTGTAGATATCCACACTGAAAAAGGCATTGTGAAAGGTGTTTTTGGCTGGCCTGCGATACATACCAGAAAAGGTAAAAACGCTGTGACGGGTCCATCTACAGACAATATCTTTATCGATATTGGAGCGAATTCCAAAGAGGAAGTGGAGAAAATGGGTGTACATGTAGGTTGCGTAATTACCTACGAAGACGAGATGATGGTGCTCAATGATAAGTACTACGTGGGTAAGGCGCTAGATAACAAGATGGGTGGATTTTGCATCGCTGAGGTAGCCCGCTTGCTGAAAGCTAAGAAGAAGAAATTACCTTTTACATTGTACATCGTCAATGCAGTTCAAGAAGAAGTTGGTCTCCGAGGAGCCGAAATGATTGCAAATACTATCCAGCCAAATGTGGCCATCGTAACGGATGTGACACACGATTCTAACACCCCCTTGGTAAGTCCAAAGAAAGCGGGGGATATCAAATGCGGAGGTGGACCTAGCCTAACATATGGACCCGCGGTACACAACAACCTGCTCAAACTTATAGTACAGACGGCTAATAAAAAATCAATCCCTTTTCAAAGAGAAGCAGCCTCAAGATCTACAGGGACGGATACAGACGCCTTCGCGTATTCCAATGGCGGAGTACCATCAGCACTAATTTCGTTACCCTTAAGGTATATGCATACTACGGTTGAGATGGCTGACAAGTCGGATGTAGAAAACGTTATCAAACTGATTTACGAAGTGTTATTATCCATCAAAAAAGACCATAACTTCAAATATTTTTAAACCATTTTGATTAAATATCTCAATGGGAATATTGAGCAGAGTCCTTGACATCATTTTGTATACCAATGTATGGATAGCTGGCGCTGCTATGAGTCTTTACCTGTATACCAAGCATCTGTTGACTGGAAGTCTAGCAATAGACAATACCGCTCTCTTTCTCTTAGCCAATTGCACTTGGTTATATTCTCTGCATAGATTTATTGGCTTGCAAAAAGTTAAATTAGTAGACGAAGAGAATCGCTTTTACAAAATTAAAAAGCTACAGCAACTCATTCTTGGAGTCAGTATTTTTGCTTTTGTCTGCTCCGTTGTCTTGTTCTTTACCTTGCCATGGAGTCAAGTTGTAGTCCTCCTTCTTCCGGGCTTGCTATCCCTACTATATGTCCTTCCGGTATTCAAAAATGGTGCACGACTCAGGGATTTCAACTATATCAAGATATTTGTTATCTCCTTTGTATGGGCAGGCCTCACAGCATTATTACCGGCAGCGATTGACACTTACTCCACGCTAGATACCATCACTTTGATTTTATTTTTAGAACGATTTATCTATATTTTCGCCATCACGCTTCCTTTCGACATCCGCGATAAAGAGGCTGATCAAGTGTCAGGCGTAAAGACCATAGCCGCTAGAATTGGGATGAGATATACCCTACTTCTTTGCCTGATTTTATT
This sequence comes from uncultured Saprospiraceae bacterium, assembly GCA_937923345.1. Classification (GTDB taxonomy): domain Bacteria; phylum Bacteroidota; class Bacteroidia; order Chitinophagales; family Saprospiraceae; genus JALZVN01. The sequence continues at coordinate 58,840 of CAKZVJ010000164.1, read as the reverse complement.
GGTGATTTGTACCCTTCTGAACGTCTATCTCTCCTACTTGGGCTTAGGATATTTTGGCACCCCCATCGTGTATTATACTACCAATGTGCTCACGCTGGGACTCATTATACTAGCCTTTCGCAAGCAGCATGATTGGTTTTATACGGGCGGCATAGATGGGGCCATGTACCTCCCATTACTCATTTGGATTTTATTCTGATTGGATTTTTTCTTCGCATAGAGTTTACTTTGGGGCCATACCGATCCTGATTTAGGCAGAGCCTGCATCAGCACGGCACCAGACTCTCCACTATATACCCTATGTGCTTGAGGTATGAATTCCGCAAGGTAGATATTGGTAAAAAAAAAATGTGCTGCGACGCAGTTGATGCATCGCAGCACATAGGGTATGCCGTTTCGATTCTTTGTCCTTGCGCTCACCGAGCGACGGGCTCCAGCGTTCCGCTTCCGCCTGAAGAACAAATTTCAAAAAGTTATTTTATAAGAAGTCTACCTTTCCTGTATCTAAGTTATAGTATGCAGGCACGATACTGATTTGACCTGAAGCTGCCGCATCTCCGATAATTTTTGAATTAGCCTTTAATGCTTCTGCTGTCATTTTAGCGTTCATCTTTACTATGTCATTCACATCCGCTCCCTCTGCACTTGCATCGATAGCTGGTTTGATATGCCCTAATAGGTGATTCAAGTTAGGTCCATTGTCTCCGCCTGCGATAGCCGCAGTAACTGCACCGCAACTCTGGTGACCCAATACAACGATAACTTTAGAACCAACATGAGCAACAGCGTATTCCATACTTGCCATACTAGAACTATTAGCCACATTACCTGCAACTCTTACCACAAACAATTCTCCTAGACCTGCATCAAAAGCAAATTCTGGTACAACTCTACTATCTGCACAACTCAATACGATTGTATCGGGAGATTGTCCAGTAGTAAGCTCTCCTCTTCTAGCGCTATCCTGTAGTTTACCATCCAATTTGTCAGCAACAAATCTATTATTACCTTCTTGAAGTCTGTTTACAATTTGATCAATAGTCATTTAAGTGAAATTTGAATTTTTAATTATACAAAGTCTTATACAACTTACTTTTAAGGCTATTGCGGGATCTAGTAAAAGAGATCACAAACCTTAATGCAAAGCGTAATATTATCACTTTAAATAATGAATAAAAACCCGAAAAGTTTAATTTTTACAGAAGTATGAAATAAAAAATTAGGATGGAGCTTTATAAAAAGATGACAAGAAATTAAAAAAGGATATAGATAGAGCATCTATATCCTTTATTATCTAACAAACAAAACCAACTAAAACCAATTTGGGCTTTATGCAATACCCATAGTTTGAAGTATAACGAGCTGGTACTAAATATTGCTGTGCTGTTTAGATAACTTTAACACTATCTACCCGAATCATCCTAAAACAGCATGTTCATTCCGAGTTTTAATGCCAAGTGATTTACTTTGGATCTATTTTGATGACTTTGTAGGTCTATTCTATATTGTGCGCCTGGATTGCTTTCTGGAGATGTCCGATAGTTCGTCACGCTACTTTCATTGTAGGTCATACTAGCATCTAAGTAAAATAGGTCGCATACCTTAAAGGCTAATCCACCTCCTAGGCCAGCCAGCCATGCTGTACCATGAGATCTGGTATCACTGGCAAATGCTTCTTCAGGATCTTCTGTCAAAGTAAGTGTACTAAAAAAGGTAGCCCCTCCTAATTGCCCTTGAATATAGGGTCTCAAAAAACTCTCCTGATCACTTAGGTAATATCTAGCAATTCCTTGATAAGTATAAAAGCAATCATCTTCGTTAGTAGCTACATAAGCACTTTGTGAGGAACTGACAGCAATCTCCCCACTATGATCCTCATTTTGGTACATGGATACACTGAAAGCAGCGCCTAACTGCAAACTCTTTACCTTAGCAGGGCTAAACAAATACTCAAAGGCGATACCACTAGGTCGATGCATCAGATTATCTTGAAACGCTCCTACTGGAATAGTATGCAAGTATTGAAAATTCATGCTTTTCTGCGCAGATATAGACATTGCTGCAAAAACAAATAAAATCGAGAGTAAGTATTTATCCATAAAGAAAGATTTAGCGTATAGATTAATAGCTAGTAAATACCATAAACAAGTGCAATGGTGATTGATTGTTTATAATTTATAATAAGAGTGGATGCTTGGTATATAAAACATGGGTAATCATCCACACTAGCTTTGATAGTTTTGTTTTATGAGCTTTTAAATTTATACTTGAAGCATTGAAATCCTAATTTAATTGGTTTTATTTGTACAAGCAAAATAATTAACACTTAGTATGGAATATAGAAATTTAGGTAAGTCGGGTTTACAGGTCAGTGCCCTCTCTCTAGGATCTTGGCTCACTTTTGGAAAACAAATTAGCGATGCTATGGCTGAAAAGTTGATGCATCTGGCTTATGACAAGGGAGTTAACTTCTTTGACAATGCAGAAATCTACGCTTCGGGCAAGTCAGAAATAGTAATGGGCAAAATACTCAAAAAGGCAAAATGGCGCAGAGATACATATATTGTTTCTAGTAAAGCGTACTTTGGAGATGGGGGTAAATTACCTAACCAAACTGGTCTTAGTAGAAAGCATTTGTTTGAAGCTTGTCATGCTGCTCTAAAAAGACTACAGGTAGAGTATCTGGATCTTTTCTTTTGTCATAGACCTGATAAGACTACGCCCATAGAAGAGACCGTCTGGGCTATGAATCACCTAATTCAGCAAGGCAAGATTCTCTATTGGGGTACTTCAGAATGGTCTGCACAAGAGATCATGGAAGCTCATATGTGCGCGCAAAGATTAAACCTTATAGGCCCAGTCATGGAGCAACCACAGTACAATATGTTTCACAGAGATAAAGTCGAAGTTGAGTTTAGCCAAATCTACAAGACCGTAGGCTTAGGCACTACCATATGGTCTCCATTATGTTCTGGTGTTTTGACAGACAAGTATTTGGGAAAGTTTCCAAAAGGAACTAGACTTGGGATGGAAGGATTAGAATGGCTAAAGGAGCGTTCTCTATCCGCTGAGAGATTGGAGAAAACCAGATCGCTCAATGAGTTGGCACTGTCATTAGATACAAGTCTTCCTAGGCTAGCTACTGCTTGGTGTCTCAAAAATCCAAATGTAAGCACAGTCATTTTAGGGGCCAGCAAAAAGAATCATCTGGAAGAAACGCTAAAATCAGTCAGCGACCTTGCTTTGCTTACAGAGGAAGTATGTGAAAAAATAGAAGGCATTTTGAACAACAAGCCTGTGCCTCCGCAATGGTAGTTTGATTAGAGTCCTATCAATCAAAAAGGGGAAGTCATGCTATATGGCCTCCCCTTTTTAATTTTCTCTATAGGTTTTATTGCTGTAAGATTTGAATTCAGGGAACAATCTAAAAGGCATTCTTTTTTCGGATAAGGATAGTAGCAGTGGGCTCGGTAGAGACCAGTCCCGAATATTTTCTTTCGGGACCGAGCTGCGAATAGCCTGGCCACTTGCTGCCGAGCCTTGTAGCCTAGCTTGGCAAGTGGATCCGCCAAACCATACTACCCATAAAAAAAGCTGCCCAATAATGAACAGCTTTTATAATTATATCTTATTCAGTTTGCAACGTGCTACACTTTTACTGTGCTCTTAACGTCCACAACCCAACCAAAGGTATCTTCAATTTCTCCAGCTCTAAGCGCATTGATCTTATCTCTTAAGCCATTGGCTGTGGAATGAGTGGATACGTCAGCTAATTTGTATAACTTATCCCTGTAACTAAATTCACTGACATTGGCCACCACTGCAGCGGTACCTGACCCAAACATTTCTAGCAGTTCGCCGCTCTCATGTGCAGAAACTACTTCGTCCATACTAATGAGTCTTTCCTCTACTGTGACACCATCTGCCTTCAAAATCTCAATAATTGATTTTCTAGTGATTCCTTTTAATATACTACCGGAAGTCTCAGGTGTGACCACTTTATCTTTGAAAACAAAGAATAAATTCATGGTGCCTACTTCTTGTACGTATTTGTATTCCTTGGCATCTAACCAAATCACTTGGTCAAATCCTTTTTCCTTAGCCAACTGGGCTGGCAATAATGAGGCAGCGTAATTTCCTGCTGTTTTTGCTTCACCTACACCACCTTGTGCAGCTCTTGTATATTCTGTCTCAGCTAATAATCTGACTGGCTTAGGATAGTAAGGTCCAACTGGGCCAGTAATGATTATGAATTTGTAAGTAGTCGATACTTTGACACCGAGCTTAGCTTCCGTAGCAAACATGACGGGCCGTAAATATAGCGCCGAGCCTTTAGACTTAGGAATCCAATTTTGCTCCATATCTACAATCGCGTGTACTGCTTCCAAAAACATTTCTTTGGAAATCTCAGGCATCATCATTCTTCTAGCAGAAGCATTTAACCTTATCACATGCTGCTCAGGTCTAAATAATGAAGGAGTACCATCTTTCTTTTTGAACGCTTTCATGCCCTCAAAAATGGACTGTCCATAATGAAGAGCGAGATTTACTGGGCTTAGAGAAAGATTACCAAATGGAACAATAGAATGGTTAGTCCATTTGCCATCAATGTAATCTGCAACATACATGTGATCAGAAAAAGTTTGGCCAAAAGGTATATTGTCAAAATCTACCTGATCTACTCTGGAATGGCTAACTTTGGTAATGTTTATATTACTCATACATAAGGTTTAAGAAGGTTAACATTTGGTAATTATTTGCCAAATATAGGTCTTTTATAAATTATATTTTATTATAGAGGTGCTAAATACACTCAAACAGTATTAAATACTATTGCAAGGCACTCAATCCAAATAATATTTCATCCATGGGGTTCCATACGTTTAATCTTATAGCTCAATCAATACAAGCAAATGAGCAATTGAGCCATCCTACAAATCACTTATTCAAAGTAATGGTTGTCTTAAAAGCCCAAGAAGATAAAAGTCTTCTTGATGGATTACTGGCCAAAATCCTAGCCGCCATACATATCGACATATCAAAAGATGTTTGCTTGGTAAAAACTGCTGAACCATATCATCCAATAAACATCATAAATACAATAAAAGATTTAAACATTGATAAAGTTATTTGTTTTGGGGTGCAGCCAAAAGATGTAGCACTCAATTTTACAAATGCGCTTTATCAACCAATGCATGTCGGTGGATTGACTTTTGTTTTTGCGGATACGCTATCCACCTTAAACAAAGACGCAAACAAAAAAAAGGCACTATGGGGAAATTTGCAGCAAATCTTTTTAAAAGAATAAAAAATGGAGAAGTTGTTATTCGTAACTGGAAATCAGAATAAAGTCAAAGAAATAAAAGCTATACTCGGTGATACTATCCAATTGATAGGACTTGAGGAGGTAGGATGGACAAACGAAATTCCAGAGACAACTGGTACGATCCAAGGTAATTCATTGCAGAAAGCAAATACTGTATTTGAAAAGCTAGGTATCAATTGTTTTGCAGAAGATACTGGTCTAGAGGTCGATATACTAAATGGGGAGCCAGGTGTAGATAGCGCCATTTATGCTGGAGAACATAAAAATGCATCTGACAATATGGCTCTCTTGTTAAAGAAGATGGATGGAGAGATGAAAAGATCGGCACAGTTCAGAACAGTTATCACGCTTATTCTAAATGGAGAACAGCAATTTTTTGAAGGAATTTGTAGAGGGCATATCGCAGAAAAGAAATCGGGAGAAGGAGGTTTTGGGTATGATCCGATTTTTATACCTGAAAATTATTCCTTATCTTTTGGTCAATTATCACCTCGTGTAAAGAACCAAATCAGCCATCGTGGCAAAGCTGTAGCTCAGCTTATTCAATATTTAAAAAACATGTTGTGAGTTTTAATACTGAAGAAAAATTACTTAGAGGATGCAAAAGTGGTAATGCCAAAGCTCAAGAAGGCTTGTATCATCACTTTTCCCCTACTATGTTTGGTATATGCCTAAGATATGGATCGGATTATCACACGGCAGAGGATATATTACAAGATGGCTTTGTCAAAGTGTTCAAGAACATTCCTAACTTTAAAAACGAAGGATCTCTTGAAGGTTGGATAAGGCGCATTATTGTCAATACTGCGATTGAGTATTATAGAAAAAAGACACGATCATTTAGATTCTCCCCTCTCGATGTAGTACTAGATAAATCAATTGAAGATATACAATTGATTAACTTAGAGAGAGACGAATTATTAAGTTTGATACAGCAATTGCCAGATGGATATCGCCTTGTATTCAACTTATATGTTATAGAAGGATTTTCGCATCAAGAGATTGCAGAAAAACTTCAAGTTAACCTTGGGACATCAAAGTCTCAACTCGCAAGAGCCAAAAAATATTTACGCAAATTAATCATTGCGCAACGAGCAAGTGAAGAGCAATCTTTGCAACATGCTAGAAGCTATAGTTTAGGATATGTTTGACAATTACAAAAAGCAGCCAAGGAAAGAGAATTGGCAAGACATAAAAAATAAGCTAGACGAAGATCGCTCTTTTGAACATCTAAGTGCTAAGTTCGGCGATTTTGTGGCAACACCAGCTGCAGAAAACTGGCATGCTATACAAAGCAAGATGCGCAAACCACAACCTAGATATGGCAGGCGAATCGCTGCAGTAGCGGCTTCTTTAGCCTTGGTGTTCTTTATCATTTCAGATGATAAGGCTTCCACCCAATATGACTTCACGGCTTTCGGCAACAGTATAGATGTCTGTCAGAATATGGTTTACAATATCTGTGAAGATGCCCCTATTCTATCACTAGATATCGTCACTCCAGTCGTGAAAACTGAAAAGAAGAAAATCAAAAAGAGACGTAAGAAAAAAGAAGCGAAGCAAAAGAGATTGTTAGATATTATACTCGCAGATGATGATGACATTACTTCTGAAGTAGATTCTATGCTTATCGCTACGTTACTAGAGCCAGCCAATATGCTGCCTGATGAAAGTATGTTTGCCAGCACTGGCACTTCTTACTATTACCGTCACGGTAACTCTTTTAACAAGATCTACATGCTTCCTGAGCTAGATTATAAGCTCCAAATGCCAATCGATACGCTTACGCCATCTATTATCAAACTAGTGAATTTCCGAAATGAGCAGTAGGTTAACATAAGGTATCTATTAAGAGGAAACCTATGTCCCAAAAAAAAGGTCAGCAACTCAGCCCCGAAGGACCTCATTGCTGACCATAATTTTTTTATTAGTACCTATCGATACTCAAGAACAAGAAACGTTGTTCTTGTTTATGCTTTTTCTAAAAACGGATATCTATAGTTTGTAGGTGGATTAAAGTTCTCTTTGATCGTACGAGGAGAAACCCATCTAAATAAATTCAATATAGACCCTGCTTTATCATTTGTACCCGAAGCTCTTGCCCCTCCGAAAGGTTGTTGTCCTACTACAGCGCCAGTTGGCTTATCATTGATATAGAAGTTACCCGCTGCATTTTTTAGCGCTCTTTCGGCTTCTTCAATCGCATATCTATCTTTAGCAAAGATGGCTCCTGTCAAGGCATAAGGAGAAGTAGAATCCACTTTCTCTAGCATCTTGTCAAACTTCTTTGGATCGTAGACATAGATGGTCAATACAGGTCCGAAGATTTCTTTTTCCATGCTGTCATAGTTTGGATCAGTAGTGACTATAACTGTTGGCTCTACGAAGTATCCTTTTGACTTGCTGTATCCGCCTCCAGCTATAATTTTAGCCTTCTTAGCTTTCTTTGCTTGCGCGATAAAGTGGCTTATCTTATCAAATGCTCTTTCGTCTATAACTGCATTAATGAAGTTAGAGAAGTCTTCTGGTGACCCCATTTTCATAGTCTCCAAATCAGCTAACAAATGCTTTTCTACGCTCTTCCATAAGTTTTTAGGAATATAGGCTCTACTGGCAGCGGAACATTTTTGGCCTTGGTATTCAAATGCACCTCTACTCAATGCTGTAGCCACTTGTTTTGCGTCTGCTGATGAGTGTGCTATGACAAAATCTTTACCTCCAGTCTCCCCTACTATCCTTGGATAGGTCTTATATTTAGAAAGGTTATTACCAATTGTAGACCAAAGAGAATTAAATATTTTGGTAGAACCAGTAAAGTGTAGTCCTGCAAAATCTTCATGAGAAAAAATAATATCTCCTGCAACTGGACCATCAACATGAATCAAGTTAATAACCCCTGGAGGTAAGCCAGCTTCTTCCAAAATCTCCATAATTACTATAGCGGAGTAAATTTGTGTTTCAGCAGCTTTCCATATCACAGTATTGCCCATCATTGCAGGTGCACACGGAAGATTACCAGCAATACTAGTAAAATTGAAAGGTGTAATAGCAAATAGAAATCCTTCTAAAGCTCTAAATTCTAATCTATTCCAAATACCTGGTACACTTTCTGGCTGTTGCGTATAGATTTCAGTCATATACTGTGCGTTGAATCTAAAAAAATCACATAGCTCAGCAACCGCATCTATCTCGGCCTGATAGATGTTCTTAGATTGGGCCAACATAGTAGCGGCGTTCATTTTAGCTCTATATGGACCAGCTAACAAATCTGCAGCTTTTAAGAATATGTTTGCTCTATGCTGCCAAGGCATTTCTTCCCATGCGCTCTTAGCTTTAAGTGCAGCATTAATGGCATCTTTTACGTGTTTACCTTCTCCTTTATTGAAATGGCCTAAAACGTGCTTAGTATCATGGGGAGGGTGAATCGCGATTTTCTTTTTAGTTTTAACTTTCTTTCCATTGATAATCATTGGAATATCTAGCTCCTTTTTCTTGAGAGCGGCGAGAGCTGATTTTACAGCTGTTCTTTCTGGACTGCCAGGAGCATAATCAAACACAGGTTCGTTATATGCCATGGGTACTTCAAAATATGCGTTTGCCATCTTTCTTTGATTTTTAATTTAGGTTGCAAAAGTAACTTTATTAAGCGGACGTACAAAGTGTAGTATAAACAATATTTTGTAAGTGCTCAATCTAATACTCACATACAACACCTCCTTGCTTAGAATAGTTTGAATGATAAGTACGGCATTATAAGATAAGTGCCTTATTGAATAAGCCTTTGTGCATTGAAACTACTTAGGCATGGTATCAAGAGAAAATAAAACTTGCATATAGCAAACAAAGCGCAGCCCCTTTAGATGTATAAGGGAGATATTTTTAAATAATTTTAAGGCACCTCTATCAATTCTGGTTACTACAAAAAGAATTTATGTGGGTCATATTATGAGCATAGGCGTATGCAAACTCAAATTTTAATCCCTGAGGGCACAAAAGGACTTACATCCCCTTTACCCTTGATGATTTCTCGTACTATGGTGCTACTGATATGAGAAAATTCTGGTCTAGAAATCAAGAAAATAGTTTCTAAGCCATCCCCTACGATATTGTTGAGTTGTGATATAGTTTTCTCATAATCAAAGTCGCTTGCATTACGCAAACCACGGAGTAAATAATTTGAGTGCACAGAAGTGCAGAAATTAGCTGTTAGACCTTTAAAATAACTTACCTCGACTGTTGGCTCACTTTCGAATACCTTTTCGAGCCACTTCAAGCGTTGTTCTAACGGAAAGAGATACTTTTTGGACGAGTTTACGCCTACTGCTACAATTATCTTATCGAACAAAGGCACTGCGCGTTTTACTAAATCTTCATGCCCCGTAGTGATTGGGTCGAAGGAACCTGGAAATACAGCAATCTTTTTCATTAGTAGGCTTTTGATTCTGACCTAAATTTAGTCAATAATTCTAACTCTCCTAGTGTATTGTCACCCTTAAAGTAAATCTGATTTAACCATTGAGCGGCTTCTAGAATAGGAATATTGGGGTGAAACTGATCCCGACTAAAGTGCAAAAACTTCATGCACAAAAATGCATCAAACCATCTAAAGAACCGCTTTTCAAACGCTATGTAATCGGAAGTATTATTTCTCAATTCTTCTATTTTATGCTTGTAGTTTTGATTACCTAGGAAAAATGACATAGGTTCTGAAGACTTTATTGCTTTCCCAACATAAAGATTCGGTAATTGATTTACCAGTTTAGCAATGGCTCCAAAAGATTGTGGTGCATAGCTCATTAGCGATTCCTCAGTTGATAGCAGATTGTGCATCGCACGACCTGTACCAAATGGTACCCGATCAGAAATTCTAGCAGAAGGATAGACGCTTGCTGTTGAGATATTTCCAAATTCTGCGTAATGTGTAAACTTGTGAATAAAATAAAAATCCTCTCCAGCCTTTCGAGTATTCATACCCCCCTGTGCAGCATATGCTTCAGCGCGCACTGCCATAGAACTCCCCACGGTTTGGTGTGCGTATCGTAAGCCTGCCCATCGCTGAGCTAATACATAATATCTCAAATGTAGCTCATACTCAAGAATGGCTTGATTGACTTTATGGTTAGTATTATTAAATGGATGCTCATAATGGATTGCAGCTGCGGGGCATTTTGGATAATGACTAAAATAGGTATAAATAGCCTCTAAATAGTTAGTGGATACAGTGCTATCTGCATCAAGGCAAACTATAATCCGATGAGAAGATTGACTTTTCGCTAAACGCCGCAACGCTTCATCCATGCCCGTCTTTCGCGCGTAACCAACACCAGCTTTTTTAGCTGGTATATTGTCTATATGTAAAGAATACAATTCAAATACTTGATTGGACGCGGACCAGGCTTTGAGCTCAGATAGACTCCTTTGATTTTGAGCGTGGATGTCTGGTGTTACCTCTTCACCTTGATTAACTACTACAATAACTTCTACTTTGATTCCTTCAATAGTACATACTGACAGACTATCCAAAGTATCCGTGATTGCCGGTTCATTAAAACAAGGAATAACAACAATTAAACTCAAGTCTTCATCAACTGCCGCAGTTATCATAGCGGGATAGTTGGCCTGTTTCGTCAAATATGTGTTGATCGGATTCGGCTTCATTTACTGGCGAAGGTACGAAATGTATAATTCCTATTATTTGTAGATATGAATCTTGCGATTTGGAAAATCGATTGCAATTTTCTTACCTTCTAGAAAAGGGAACCCAATTAGTCCATCTAGCTTATTGGACATTCCTTCATTGATAAAGTCAAAATCCAAAATGGAAAACTCATGATTGCGCTCTACATGTTTACCCATGAAAAACTTACTGACTACCACATTCTTACTCTCTGTATTTTCACTGCTAGCACTTTGAATGGAAGTGAATCCAGAGTCTTTTAGTAATTTTGCCTTTAAACAGATAGACGACATACCATCCATGATACTTATCTCTGCACCTGTATCTAGGATCATCCTCAAATCCCTACCCCCTATAGAGATCTCCATAACTATGAAATGTTCTTGTAATGTAAATGGAATACTCACATCTAAACGCTTACGGGGTGCTTCGCTAGCTGTACCCCACAATTGATTTTTATAATCAAGTATTAATATAGATTGATTGAAAATGTCACTCCCCACTAGCCCTTCAAAACGATGTAAGATTTCGTCTTCGATATGTTCCAAATCCATCTGATGAGCTGGCATTCCACGTTTGGTTATATTCAATATTCTGAATTCATCTACCACATATTCGCCAATGCTCGTATTGCCAGTGAGACCGCTTGCGATGTAATGATCAGCAGATTCCGCCTCTTGCAGTTTGTTATTCAGGATAAGCCCTGGAGCACCAGTATCCAATATATAAGTGGCTCGTTGTCCATTTTGCATGCCTTCTACAAAAGTGAGCCCACCTACAAGTTTGAATGGTGTCATGGCATCTACATCCACAACCGCCTTTGACTTTATGCTTGACGGTATAGCGCCAAGTGAGAATACCTTTTTACTAAAATTTTGAGCAGCAGTCGATAGCCAGAATACCATGCAGGCTAACGCAAGTAATGATTTGTTCATAAGTCTGTCGGAGCGAATATCTAAAAAAAAGGGGTTCCCGAGGGGAAGGAAAGGAGGTATGACTGCCTGTTATATTTCAGTCACTATACAGTAAGAAACCAGTCTTGAGAGAGAATAGTTCCCTCAAAAAAATGGTCAACCACGTTTTTTGTGGCTATATATAAGTATGAATATGTACCAGCTTGATAGCCAAGAATGAATGTAATCTAAGAGAAAAATAAAAAACGCGCACTAGCTATTCCACCGGTAAGTTTCCACATCGAGTTGAGCAAGATCAAGTATTCTGTCAACGACAGTAGCGACTATTTCTTCTGCGGTTTTTGGCTGACTATAAAAAGAAGGCACTGCCGGACAAATAATACCCCCTGCCAAAGTTACTGTCTTCATATTTTCAATATGAATAAGACTTAAGGGGGTTTCACGTGGCACCAGGATTAAGCGCCGTCTTTCTTTGAGGATAACATCTGCTGATCGTGTCGTCAAGTCATCAGAGACCCCACTCGCTATTCGACCCAGGACACCCATGGAGCATGGGCAAACGATCATAGTGTTATATTGGGCAGAACCAGAAGCAAAAGGGGCATTGAAGTCATTTTTAGCGTAGATAGTGAAGGGATACTCCTTGTAGGAATCTTCGCCCACCTCTAATTGCCAATTGTATTTGGCATTATCGCTCATTACGATCCCTACCGCTTCGATTTGAGACGACATTTTTACCAACTTATCTAGGAGTACTTTTGCATACAAAGCACCGCTAGAACCGCCTATTGCTACTACAATTTTATTTTTCATATCTGTCTCTTTCAACCATGTATAAATGAAAATAAGCGACTTTTGTTGCGATGTAACAACTTTATTATGTGTGTCGCTGTTTTTAGTTATTGGATTAAAATATTGTTAAACTGAGATGAATACGACCATCTCATATTGATTTAGCTTACTTTGTCTTCAATAAAAATAAACAGCATTGATGAAAGTTTATAAATATATAAGTTTTTTAGCCCTTATCGTTTTTGCAGGAATGGCTTTAACAAGTTTTACCGCCAATGATACGGTAGCTAAAGTAGAGTGGTTATCTTGGGAGGAAGCTGCTAAACGCAACGAGACCAATCCTAAAAAGATTTTTGTAGACGTATATACAAGCTGGTGCGGTTGGTGCAAAGTAATGGACAAAAAGACGTTTACTGACCCTAAGGTAGCTGCATACCTAAAAGAACACTTTTACGCAGTGAAGTTAGATGCAGAATCTCGTGATGCTATTAATTTCAGAGGAGACAAATTTGAATTTGTTGAAATAGAAGGTTCTAGACGTGGTGGAATACACATGTTAGCTTATTCACTGCTAGAAGGGAAAATGAGCTATCCTACAGTGGTTACGCTGAATGAAAAATTTGAGCGCATAGCGATTTCTCCCGGCTTCAAAGAGGCGCCTATGATGTATAATGAGCTTAAGTTTGCAGCAGAAGAGCACTACAAGAATTCAAACTTTAATGAATTCATGGCTACACAAAAAGGTGAATAATATTTAGGTAATGTAAATAGTGTTTTGGGTTCAACTCAGCACAAAAGGGACGGAGATATTATCCGTCCCTTTTTTTATGTAGGATCTAGCATAAACGTTATGTCGTAGGTTGAATGTTGAATTGGTTATCGTTTTTATTTTTTACTAGCTCTCAACTCTCAGAATAAAATAACTGAGCTATAGATAGCTCCAGGTTGTTTTGCTTATTGAGAGAAACCATGACAAAGTAGGGATGTTCAGAAATATCATATTTCGTTGAGATAAAACATTCTACATCTTAAAATCTCTAAATGATTAATTCATTTTTAAGATTATTGAATTAAAAACGGGGTGATACTCAGATTCAATTAATATTTTAAAACTTTTGCGTCTTTATATCCTGGTATTGAAATCAGATATAATCCATTTTCATAAGAGCTCAAATCTATGGTATACTCACTTTCCTTATCAACCCGTAGTGAATTTAGAATGGTCCCATCTAGGCTAATAATATTTACTACCCCATTTAAAGCTCCATCCGAATGCAAGGTAAATTTACCTCTAGAAGGATTAGGGCTAATCCTTAGATCTTGGAGTAAATCTACTTCACTTACATTAGTAGTTTGACCATAAAACTTACCAAAAAATTCTAATCTATTGGCATTGTTTTCTTCCAACCAAGTTTCAATACTTTCATCAAGTCTTCCTGGATAGGTGAGATATGTATAAGCAAAAAGAGCAGACTCGGCAATATCCTCCAAGGTAGGATTATTCTCCCCAAAGGTCGTAACAAATGAAAGATCAGCTGCCTGTGCAGCGAGCCAATCAGGATGATTTTGATACATAAACTGATACGAAGAATGTACCGATTCATGAAAGACAGTTTCTTCCAAATCATTAGTACTAATTCTCGCATCCATATTTTCGGAATAAAGGATAAAAAATTGACCTTCTATTTCGGCAAAAGCACCACCATCCCCATTATGAATTACTACGTGGTTTAACATGTTTCTTTGAAATATAGGTAACTTACCGAGTCTAGGCCCTAGTTTATCAGCAAACTCTTGGGCAGCATCTTGACTTTCAAAAGAACTGTGGCACCAAATTTCGATTGTTTCTCCGTCTGTAAAATTTGCTTCAAAAATATAAGTATCTACATCAAACAAGCTGCTCCCATCTGGAGCACCAGGTGTTTCTCTATCTTCTCGACCAAGGAAAATATTCCCAACGAAAGAATCAGGATCCGATTCAAATATGTAATCAATATCATTACTCACCACCGAATTTGGAAACAAAGGGGTTTGCGCATTGATGGTATAAGTGTACATTGAAAGTAGAAATATCATCGACACATAAATTTGTAATCTCTCCATTGTTAATTTGTTTTTTATTATTAAATCTTACGCAAAAGATAAATTTGAAAAAAATACTATAGCATTTTCCTTACTTTTAATTGGTGAATCTATTATTCATATTTTACTAAAAGAAATGAAAATGTCCTGCAAATAAAGATAATTTAGTAAACTATTAATCTTGACGAGAATATTTGTAAGATAAGTCTACACTATCTAGTAGAGATCCATAGAAATCTTTGCTTTAACTAGTTAATTTAAACCGCATTCTAGTTTTTGCTTCATCTGGTTCTCAAAATACATAATTTGCTGGACTCACTAAACAATTTCAACGCATAAGATTAGCTTATGTCATTATCAACTTAAAATTGATATTATTAATGAAATGGATCATAAAACAAACTTGCTTCTTTTTACTAGCGCTATACATCTTATTATCATGTAGCCCAATTGAAGTTGAATCACCTAAAAGGAATAAATTATCCAATGTGTACAAATCACTTGTTTCTGATCTTCATTTTAATCGTACCAAATATTTGAAATTCACATCTGGGATAAGACATATCTTAAAAGATAGCCAAGGCAATACCTGGATCGCCTCAGATAAGGAAGGCGTATGCAAATATGATGGAAATTCATTCACTTACTTTGATTATGATGATGGTCTCTGTAGCAATCAAATACGGAGCATCTACGAACACGCTAATGGTGAAATTTGGTTTGAAGGGGGATACGGGTTGAGCTACTATGATGGAACTGAGCTTATCACACCAAAGGAAAGAAATTACGCTAATCCAACCCGCTGGAAATTTCCTAAAGATGCACTCTGGTTCAAACCAGACATGGGCACTGGACATAGTGAAGAGGAAGGCAGTATCGGAGTGTACTGCTATGACGGTAAATCATTAAACTATCATCACTTTCCAAAGGATTTTATAGGCGGTATTGACCCTTGGGGCCTGTCCGTATCCACCCCATTTCTCAAAGCTAAGGACGGCACTACCTGGTTTGGGACCTATAATGCGGTGATAGGTTATGACGGCAAAGAATTCACCTACATCAATAATGAATACCTCAAACTCCCAGAGGAGCCGAATGTCAATAATGGACTACACGTCCGCGCACTTTTCGAAGATAGTAAAGGCAATATGTGGATAGGCAACAATGGTATTGGAATCCTCAAGCAAGAGGGTGATCAATTCATCAATTTCTCGCAACTCAAAGGTTTAACCAGTGCGAATTCTGTATTCAAAGGCATCACCAAAGAATCTAATCTGCTACTCGAACACATCTTCGCTATTGGAGAGGATGCCGAGGGCAATATGTGGTTTGGAGATCGGGATACCGGTGCCTGGAGATATGATGGTCAAACCATGAAAAATTACACCTACATGGATGGTCTTACATGCATGCATATTTGGCACATCTATCAGGCGAAGAATGGTGAGCTATGGTTCGCAATGGACGATGGCAATGTCCTTAAGTTTGAAGAAGGAAGATTTGTGAAGTTATTTTGATGCGATTAAAAAAAATCCATGCAGAAAAACTTCAAAGGAAAAAAACCTTATGATGGACAGAATTTGTCTAATGGGACTTACACTTATTACTTGTTTTGTCCAAGGACTTGAAATTTTTCGTTCTTTATAAATATGTCAATATATGATCTTTCGTTTTTGTTTTCACATTGCCTAGATTTCCAATTTTGCTTTTCTAAAAGTTGAATTATATCCTTGATTTGTTTATCTGAAATCAGACCAATATTCTCTACCATAGTTTTAATCCCAGGATATGATTGATAGTCATCATTCAATTGTTTGTAGAGCTTATTTTGCTCAGTCCATATTAATTCCATCTGATTATTTTCATCGATCACTAAATAACCAAGAACTCCTTTAATGTTTTGATCTACTAGATATTTTAGAAGGAGTTTTTCTATACCTTTTTCGGTACAAGCTTCTCCATTAAGGTTTATAGGAACTTCTAAATCAGTAATACTAATAGCATCAATTTCTTTTCCACTCCACTCATGAAATTTATCCCTTGCGCAACTAGCCAAAAGATGGTTTTGGCTTACATCTATATTATCCTTTAATAAGCGATAAAGATGTTTGAAATGAGTTGAATCCTTTTGATTGGTTAATAACAGTCTGACAGAAGCCTCTTCAAATTTTTTGGTATTATTTCTATGTTTGAATAATGGCTGAAATCTTAAAGCAGTAAATTCAATATAAGATTCGCTCCATTCCAATTCGTAGAGCTTTTTAGGCACAATGATATATTCTATGCGATCAATATCATTGATACTTAATTTATATTCATCAATTGATGTGTAGACATCTTGGCTCTTTGAAAATTTGAGACTATCGATGGAACTGATATTAATACAAATACTATCATCAATTACTTTTATATCATAGTCTTTACTTCTTATTAAAGCATCACAAGACCAGCAGGTACTGTCTTGCTTTACTTGAATCGAATCACAAATAATCTTCAGACTATCGTTTATTTGGGCATAAATTAATAAAGGAGAGTTAACTATTATAAATAGTAGATATTTTCTTACACTCATTTCTTGTTTCAGTTTAAAAATTGTAGACGCCTAACAGCTTATAGCCAATACCTAATAGCTCTCTTTACAATTCTCTCAGCTCCTTGGTCATTTCTACCAACTCTAGCTTAAGCACCTCTGCATTAGCAACACTTCTGCTCTCTAGCATTTTGAGGGATAGCTCATCTATGGTTTCGATATAGGTTTTTTCGTAGTCTAAGAAAGTTTTTACCCCTTCCATGTCCGCGACCTCTTCGACATTGTTTTCCATGAGAGCCTCTAGTTTTTCTCTTTTCAGTTTGAGGTCTTCAGTGAGCTGGTGGTTTTTGATGATTTGGTTAAATTTATTGAGTGCTAGTTCGTAGAATGAAATTTTGGATTGTCGTAACTTCTTCTCCTCTTGAAAACCAGCCATCAATTTATTGGTCTCTACAATTGCCGCTGGGGTCGCTTGGGGATTTGCATTGAGCTTAGCTTGTAAATCATCAATATTTCCTTGGATGAGGCTAATTTCTTTTTGTAATTGAGAGATCTTCAACTGACAGTCTAATCGCTTTTCATTCATTTGACCAACTAAAGAATTGGCGAACTCCGTTTTCGCTTTTCTTTCTAAGTACTCGTTGTAAGAATAGTAGGCCGTAATGGCCACTATCAATATGAAGAGCGCAATCATATTGGCTGGGAATGGAAAACGAAGCAACACAAATGCAAAAACAGCACCTATGATAGCTAAGATTAGTTGTAAAGCACTTTTGTTTTCCATGTTGTTTTGTGTACTATCAGTCTCGTCCTAAAGATAAGGCAATTTCTGCAATCTCTGCAACTACAAAGATGCTTCCACATACTAACACCAAATCTGTAGCATTTGCTTCACTTAAAGCTAGATTTTTGCCCTTTTCGACAGAATGTGCTTCTTTTACGACCAATCCAGCCGCATGAAGTTCCTCATACAAAGTAGTAGAGGCCTTGGCGCGAGGTATATTGGCCGCTACCGCGTAGTAGGTCGCTTTTGTAGGTAATAGATGAAGAACCTTGCTAAGGGGCTTATCTGAGACCATTCCAAAAACGATATGCAGCTTTTCATACTGCAGTTTCTCTACTTCAGTAAACAGCGCTTTTAGACCATCTTCATTATGCGCACTATCCGCAATCAAGAGCGGTTTGGATTGTATTACGTGCATTCTACCGAGGAAGTACGTTCTCTGCTTGATATTGGATAAGCCTTCTTGGATATGTTCTTTATAAACATGTTCATTACACTCGTTCCAAACATGGATAGTCTCCATTGCGGTGATCATGTTTTTGAGAAAGACTTCACCTTTCAAGTCCACTCTGCAATTGTCTAAAAACAGTGAATCGTCTTGGAATATATCTAAGTGATAGTGGTCTATGCTCTCCTTTTGAATGCTGTAATGCCAACGCTGATCTGCGAAACTAAGAGTAGTATCCATCTCATTGGCTTTTTGATCAAATACAGACTGGACCTCTGCTTGTGTCTGACCGATAACGACTGGCGTATTCGCTTTGATGATGCCTGCCTTTTCACCTGCTATTTCGGGTAAGGTGTCCCCTAGCATGTCTTGATGGTCGTAACTTATGTTGGTGATTACGGAAAGCGCTGGGCTAATTATATTTGTAGAATCTAATCGCCCGCCTAAGCCCGTTTCGATAATTGCTAGATCCACTTTTTCCTTGGCAAAATGGTCAAAAGACAAGGCCACCATCAATTCAAAAAAGGAGGGTTGGATCTTATCTATTTGTTCTCGGTTGCGATTGATAAAATCTAGGATTGCCGCTTCTGAAATTAGCTTTCGATTGATTTTGATCCGTTCTCTTAGGTCTAGGTAATGTGGTGAGGTATATAGACCAACTTGATACCCTGCTGCATGAAAGATCGATGACAAAATATGCGAGGTGGTTCCTTTGCCATTTGTGCCAGCTACATGGATGGCCTTAAATTTCCTTTCAGGATTACCTATGGCATCACAAAGCAGCTTGATATTGGTTAAGTCTTTTTTGAATGCCACTGCTCCTTGTCTTTGAAACATGGGTAGCTGTTGATAGAGAAAGTCGAGTACTTCTTTGTAGGTGTTTATAGCCAAGGTGTTGATTTAAATATGCTATAAAGATATGAAATGAGACGTACACCCATGAATTTTGAAAGGCACTAATTAGATAAGCCTCGGCCTAGAGTAGCCTCAACTATTTCACCTTAAACTGATAGGTGATTGTACCACAGGTCTCATCGGTTGTGCCTGGGTTGAAATTCCACTTCTTGGCGTTTTCTACGGCCAATTTTTGCAATTGTGGATCGGAGGTGGTGGAGCCTTTCAGGATGTATCTAGCAGAATTGACATTGCCTCTAGCATCTATGCATAAATATACCACCACGACACCTGTTTTATTACTATTGTCGGTGATACCAGGTCCTTTTCCGCCGCGTCCTTGCAGACCTCCTCCGATCACCCCTACGCCAGTGCTCAGTCCTTTTAGCACTTCAGAATTAGGATCACCGTCTGGGTCGCCTTGATTACCGGGGACACCACCATCTCCTTGGCCAGTACCCTTACCCTTTTTAAATGAGTCCGCGAGACTATTCTTAAAATCTAAAGCATCTTTCTTTTTCTTTGCTGCAGCCGCTGCTGCTATGGCTTTTGCCTCTTCTTCTGCACGTCTTTTTTCTGCTGCAGCTTCGGCTTTTGCTAAGCGTTCTGCTACCTCAGCCGCTTTTCTAGCTTTTTCTTTTTCTACTTGTTCAGCCTTCTCTTTTGCTAAAGCAATTTCCGCATTACGCGCTTCGATTACTTTTTTATCAACTTGTGGTTTTACCTTTTTAGGTTTAGGTTCCTTAGGAGTTGGTTTTGCTTTAGGCTTCGGTTTTGGTTCTACCTTTTCTTTCTTTTGAGGTTTTGGTTTAGTCTCTTCTGATTTAGAAGGTTTGTTTTCTGCTGGAGCTTCATTGCCTTGCCCTTGGTTGACTTGGCCAAAACTAACCAGTACACCTTCCTGACCTGGAGGTGGATTTTGGTATGAAAATAAAGGAAGGAAAACAATAATAATGAAAAAAATAGCCATAATAATGCCCGTGTAGATACGTGCCTTACGCTTGTCTTTTATTTCTATGTTGATAAAATTGTTCATGATTTAGATTCCACAGAGGCTATGTTTTTGATTACTTAACGACTATGTCTGTTGTAAAGATATATATTAAAATTAAATAATGCGTAAAAATGTACGTTCTTAGATATTTTTAAAGCGCTTTCATTTTTACTCTTTATATGAATACGAGTCTAGCTTACGTGGTTTTCTACCTACAGATCTAGTTCGTTAAACATAGTCCTATTTTGTAAGTAGTTTACACTTTATTCTCGGTAATAGGTCTTCGTGTGAGGGATAGATAGGGCGCCGAATCTTCTTGGCGGTTCCGATTTTTTATTGACTAGCTGCAGTTTTACAGAAACAACTACCTATCAGAAAAAACTATCGGAACGGGCACCCCGCAATAGCCCGACGCCTGATGGCCTCTAAAGGCCTCTTTTTTGAGGCGTTGAGAGGCCATCAGGGGGCACACCCTCATTGTAACCATGGTAAATATCTTGATCTTGTAAAATCTATCTGTCGTCTGAGGCCGCTAGCACCGTCTCGATTTTGTAACGCATAGAAAGGTCCATGATGCGGACTACCTTCTCAATCGGCGCATCGCGATGAGGAGCTACTATGATGGTCTCCCCTTTCATGCCTTTCATCAGATCACTGATGGCGTTGTTACTTACCGCAACTCCCTCAAACAAGAATGAACCTGTCTTGGTGATCGAAATTTTTTGTAAGTTATTTGCAGTAGAGCTCTTGACACTTTCCTTACCTGGCATCTTGAGATTGAGGGCATTGGGCGATACCAAAGACGATGTCAGCATAAAAAATATAAGCAACAAAAATATGATGTCCGTCAATGAGGACATACTAAATTCAGCGCTTACCTTACCTCTTTTTTTAAGTCCCATAATCTTTTATTCTACAGGTTGTGTTGCAATAATGGCTTTCATCCTTAACTCAGCGGCAGCAGCCATCAGCATAGATACTTTTTTAAAAGGGACGCCGACCTCTGCTACAATGGTGAGCGTTGCATTGTCTCTATTCTCAATAGTACCTAAGGCTGGCTTTACTTTTCTCACAATCTCTCTCGTAGAGGTGACCATAGATTCCTTACCATCTACGTTCAACTGGATTTTGCCGGTAGTTCTTACTTGTGCAATAATATTTGTAGGTGCTACAGTGGTAGAATCTGACTCTGGCAGTTCGTACGGGTCAATGACCACCAGTTTTGATGTCAACATAAAAAATATCAACAACAAAAATATGATGTCCGTCAATGACGACATACTAAATTCGGCACTTACTTTACCTCTTTTTTTCAAGCCCATGCTGGCGTTTTTTATGCAGAAGGTTCTTGTAATAAATCCATAAACTCCGTCGTAGAACGCTCCATATTGTATACCGCATGTTCTACCTTACCTACCAAATAATTATAGCCCACAAAAGCAAAAATACCAATCAACAAGCCAAATGCTGTTGTCAAGAGTGCTTGATAGATACCTCCCGCAAGTACTTGAGGACCAACGTTATCCGCAGTTGACATCTCATAAAATGCGAGGATCATACCCGTCACGGTACCAAAGAAACCAATCATCGGCGCGGCACCTGCGATAGAAGCTAGGGTAGATAAGTTTTTCTCCAACTTGAATATCTCTAAGTTGCCTACATTCTCAATAGCGGCATCGATATCACGTAGTGGTTTACCGATCCGTTGGAGGCCTTTTTCTACCATTCTAGCCACTGGCGTATTTGTAGAACCACATAGCGCTTTGGCTCCTGGGATATTACCAGCGAGTACGCTAGAGCGAATATTATTCATAAAGTTTTGATCAACCGCAGTAGCTTTTTTTATCGTGAATAGGCGTTCAAGAAATATGTATGTTCCTATTGCGGAAAGAAAAATAAGAATCGCAAGAATCGCAATTCCTAGTGGTCCACTGCCAAGGATGACATCCAAAACACTTTGTGATACTTCTTCAGCTTCTGCGTCCTTTAATTTAGAAGCGCCTTGAAAGAATAAATAGATGGGCTGAAATTTCATAGAATGTATAGTTTGAAAACTGTAGTGAAATAAAACGTTCCTACTATGGGCATTAAGAACGCTCGTAATTGCGCACAAATTATTAATTGATGAGAAATAAATTTAATATTTGACAGATTAATTATTTTTATTATATCAAATAAGCGAATTTTCGCTAGTTTAGAGCTTAATTGGCCTTTGGAGCCACAACCTCACTCAACACTATACCGTTACATATATACAGAGTTAGACTTAGGTCTACTATTCATTAATTTCTAAAAGCTATAAAGCGCACACAATGATTGAAAACCAGGTAGCTAATCAACCCAGTAATGGGGTGAAGCACAAGACTAAGCCTAGAAACATTAAGAAAGCGACTGTACTCGGATCTGGACTGATGGGAATGGGTATCGCTGCACATCTCGCCAATGTTGGTGTAGAAGTTTTACTATTAGACATCGTTCCATTTGACTTGACAGATGAGCAAAAGAAAGTACCCGCTATGCGTAATAAGCTAGCAAATGCTGCTGTAAAAGCCGCACTTAAGTCTAAGCGTATTGAACCTTTCTATGATAAGATGTTTGCCTCGAGAGTCACAACTGGTAATTTTGATGATGACATGCAAAAGATTGCGGATAGCGATTGGATCATTGAGGTTGTCGTTGAACGACTAGATATCAAGAAGCAAGTGTTTGATAATGTAGAAAAGTATAGAAAACCCGGCTCTCTAATCACTTCTAATACGTCTGGTATTCCGATTCACATGATGCTGGATGGTAGATCAGATGATTTCAAGAAGCATTTCTGCGGAACACACTTTTTCAATCCTCCTAGATATATGAGATTGTTTGAGGTGATTCCTTCTCCTGAGACAGATCCAGCTGTTATTGATTTCTTCATGAAGTATGGAGACAAGTATCTTGGAAAGCAAACTGTATTAGCCAAAGATACACCTGCATTCGTCGCCAATAGAGTTGGTGTGTATGCAATGTCTAAGATATACGCCTTGACGAGTGAGTTAGGTTTATCTATATCAGAAGTAGATAAATTAACGGGTCCTGCCATCGGACGTCCAAAGACTGGAACTTTCCGTTTGGGTGATCTAGTGGGCCATGATACTTCTGCTAAAGTAATAGCGGGTATCAAAGACAACTGTCCTGATGATGAGCAAGCCAATACATTTGTCATTCCTCCCTACTTCCAATTCTTATTGGACAATAAGTTTTTTGGGGACAAGTCTGGACAGGGATTTTATAAAAAGACAAAGGAGAAAGATGATAAGGGTCGCAAGATTATCTTAGGTCTAGATCTAGAGACGCTTGAATACAAGCCTACTACCAAGCCTTCACTACCCTCTTTAGCTACTGTGAAAGGAATGGATAGTCTGAAGAAGCGAATCCAAGCATTTGTGGAAGCGGATGACAAAGGTGGAGAATTGGTTAGACGTTCGCTCGGTGGTCTTTTCGCTTATGTAAGTAACAGAATCCCTGAGATAGCGGATGATACATACAGTATAGATGATGCCTTACGTGCAGGTTTTGCATGGGATGTAGGACCATTCCAATACTGGGATATGGTTGGGCTTGAAAAAGGAATAGAATTGGCTAAGGCGGATGGACAGACTGTTGCTACTTGGGTGACGGATATGGTAGCTGCTGGTGTGACTTCATTCTATAAAGTAGAAGATAATAAATCTCACTACTATTCAGTATCCGATAAGGCCTATAAAGAATTGCCAGGTGCAGATGACTTTATCATCTTGGACAACCTGCGTAGCAAGACCCCTGTCAACAAAACAAGTGAATCTATCTTGCATGATCTGGGGGATGGGGTACTTTGCTTAGAGTTTACTTCTAAGATGAACTCTATCGGAGAAGGCGTATTGAAGGGAATAAACGAAGCGATAACCATCGCAGAAGAAGAAGGCTGGAAAGGATTAGTCATCGGTAATAACTCTACCAACTTTACGGTGGGGGCAAATCTAATGATGATTGGCATGTTTGCATTCCAACAAGAGTGGGATCAAATGAATCTTGCCGTGAAGACATTCCAAGATACCGTGATGCGATGTAGATATTCTGCTATTCCAGTGGTAGCGGCTACGCAAGGGTATGTATTTGGTGGTGGATGTGAAATGGTGATGCACTGTGATGCGGCTATGTGTGCTGCGGAAAGTTATATCGGACTAGTGGAAGTAGGTGTCGGATTGATACCTGGTGGTGCAGGAACGAAAGAGTTTGCCTTGAGAGCTTCTGACGCTTTCTTCAAGGGAGATGTACAGATGCCAACCTTAATAGATAAGACATTGACAATAGCACAAGCTAAGGTAGCTACTTCTGCTCCACAAGCCTTCGGTATGGGATACCTACTAGAGGAAAAGGATGAAGTAATCATGAACGCTAAACGCAATATCAAAGAAGCTAAAGTACGGGTGCTAGAATTGGCTAGAAATTATAAGCAGCCTATCATGCGTAAGGACATCACCGTGCTAGGACGTTCTGGGATGGCAGCAATTTACTCTGCAGCGAATGAATTGATTCTTGGAAAGTATGCTTCTGAGCACGATGTAAAGATCGCGCAAAAATTAGCAAGCGTTATCTGTGGTGGTGACTTGACTGGTCAGCAGCAAGTATCTGAGCGTTATCTATTAGACCTAGAGAGAGAAGCATTCATGTCTCTAGCTGGTGAAAAGAAAACGCAAGAGCGTATTCAGCACATGTTGCAAACGAACAAGCCATTAAGAAATTAATCGCCCTAGTCGTTTGAAATTTATTTACTCAAAAGAAAAAATAATATAATGTATATCATAAAAGCATATAGAAGTCCAGTCGGTAAAGCTGGCAGAGGTAGCTTGAAAAACTACCGTTCTGATGATTTAGCCGTGGAGGTTATTTCACACATGATGGAACAGGTGCCTGAGATTGCGAAAGAGTTGGTGGATGACGTGATTGTGGGTTGTGCTAATCCTGAAGGAGAACAAGGCTTACAGATCGGAAGAATGATTTCTGTAAGAGCGCTTGGAAAGGAAGTGCCAGGTATCACGATCAATAGATACTGTGCTTCTGGTCTAGAGGCTATCGCTATGGCTACTGGTAAGATTGCTGCAGGTATGGGGCATATCTACATCGCTGGTGGTACAGAAAGCATGAGCATGATTCCTATGACGGGATACAAGTTTGCTCCTTCATATAAGGTAGCTGTCTCTACACCAAACTACATGGTGAGTATGGGAGCCACTGCAGAAGCGGTTGCAGACAAGTACGAAGTGACCAGAGATCAAGCGGATGAGTTTGCTTACAATTCTCATGTGAAAGCTGCTGCTGCCATCGATGCGGGTAAATTCAACGACGAGATAGTGCCTATCAAAGTGAAGGAGGTATTTGTCAAAGACGATAAGCGTCAGGAGAAAGAGTTTGACTTCACTATGGATGAAGGCGTTCGTAGAAGCACGACTGTAGAAGCTCTAGGTGGCTTAAGAGCAGTGTTCAAAAACGGAGGTGTAGTTACGGCTGGTAATTCGTCTCAGACTTCTGACGGAGCATCTTTTGTACTCGTAGTAAGTGAAGAAATCGTAAAGAAATATAATCTAAAGCCTATCGCAAGAATGGTCAATTGTGCAGTTGCGGGTGTAGATCCACTGTACATGGGTATTGGACCTTGCGCAGCTATTCCTAAGGCACTTAAGCAAGCTGGCCTGAAACAAGATGACATTGACTTAATAGAGCTCAATGAGGCGTTCGCTACTCAGGCCTTAGCTGTCATAAAGCAAACGGGTTTAGATCCTAGCAAGGTGAATGTAAATGGAGGCGCTATTGCTTTAGGACATCCTTTAGGCTGTACGGGCGCGAAACTTTCGACACAACTCTTCAATGAGATGCGTAGACGAGGTGACAAGTACGGTATGGTGACTGCCTGCGTAGGTGGTGGTCAAGGTATCGCTGGTATCTATGAGTTGCTTAATTAGGTATTAGCTGTTGGCAAAAAGCCTTTAGCTGTTAGCCTTTGCTATTAGCTCAAAATAAAAAAAAAACAAAGGATTGGTCAAACATTATTGATCAGTCCTTTTTTTTTATTTGACAGGTAATAATATTAGTTCGGATTTTTTGGGTGTGCCACTCCCCTCCACCGAAAAAGGTGTCGGTCCATGTCGCGCTATGCAGGGGTGCGCTGTCGCTCCCGTCCCGATTGAAAAAAATCGGGACCAGCTGCTGAAGCAGCTGCCCTTACTATCGCTCACACGAAGGAAGGGAATTATGAATTATGAGTTATGAATTAGGGAGTTCACTATAGCATTCTCATTTATACAAGACACCATAAAATACTCTGGTGATTTGTATCAGTGAGCTTTGACTTTGGATTACTGTGGTGGTTTCGCACACGCTAGCTTATATTATAATAATCGAGAACAAAATGAGGGATATTCAGAAGTTAGAAAAGAACCCCCAGAGGGGGTGACCTTATTAAAGCCCAGGGTGACAACCCTGGGTATTAGCGCAGCAGGGACCAATTTGGCGTGATTTTCTTTTAAAAATCATGACAAATTGAATCAAAGAATCACCCCGTTTTTAAAGTAATAATATTAAAATTGATGTAATCATTTAGAGATTTTTAGGTGAAGAAGGTTTAACCTCATCGAAATATGATATTTCTGAACATTCCAAAATGAATGATTATGAATTAAGCATGTTCAGAAAATAAATTGGTAAGAAAATGAATGGCTACCAGGTACTTTTAGCGCTGAAGGCACGATGCAACAAAGCGATGGGTGTAGCCCATCTTATCTGATAATTTCAACAAAAAGTACTGAAAATACGCCACAGAATCACTTAGGTTCAGCGTATAAATTCTTTCTTCAATTTACTCCTTACTTTGGGCAATTTCCCTCACATTTATTTTTAGCTGCGTTTCATTCCTCAGAATAATCCAATTGTGATTTGCCTTTTTGATCATCGTTCTGGCAGCCTCCAAGATTTCACCCTCATGCTTTGGGTATGCATTGATTTGTGATAACAATTTGGACTCCAAAGTGCGTACTACTTGCTTTTGATGCTGCTTATCGCTGGACTTTGTATATTCATTCATTAGCCCGCTGAGTTCTTGCTTTATTTTCTCTATGTCAAAATCATCGTGGATATCAACTTGTAGCGTATGATAAGCATAGTCAACACTACTAGCTGAAACGGTATTAGAAAAGCAACATAATAAGATTAGTCCAAGGCAGCTAAATCTTGCAAAATCGAGTATAGAAGTTCTAATTGACACAGTGTTTGAATTTAGTATGACTAAAACTAGCAATTATTACTTTCAATTGCGAATAATAAGAGAGAAAATGATTGTTTAAGTGTATTGGTCAAGGTGAATTACTAATTATTTCATCGTGATAATTATCCAACTGCATGAGGGGTAGAAATGATGCGACGGTAAGGAGCAGACCAGACCCTCAAGGGATGGTCCGAAGTGAATACGGAGTCATGGATGGCCCGACCCAGATGCGGCGCTTTTTCTGCGCAGTATCTGGGTCATGCCCAAAAAATTAAGAACTACAGGAAAGCATAGAGCAGCCTACCTTATTTCTCGCCCATTCTGGACGCTTGGCAAACCATTTTTCATATTCTGGTTGCTCATGGTAAGGCTTTTGAAGCATTTTATAAAAGGTATCTATCATAGTGTAGTCTCCTTTATCCGCGTCATCAATAGCTATCTGAGCCATGTAGTTTCGCAACACGTATTTTGGATTGTACATGTTCATCCGAATCTTTCGTTCGTAATCTGTAGCTAGCTCTTCTTGTAATCTACGCAGATAAGCTGTAAACCAATCTAACCATTTTTTCAATTCTGTTTCGGCTAGGGCCTCGATATCATAGAATGCATCTGCTATACGTGCGAAGGCTTCACTTGCTTTGTCTTTCTTTTGAACGGTACTCAGTAGTCTGAAGAAAATGGTCATATCAGTCTCTACCATACTCAGATTATCTTCTAAGCTTTTGATCAAGAGTAGATCTGCTTGTGTAGCTTTTGTCAATCCCAGCTTGAGTGCCATCATACGGGTGTATCCTTGCGCAAACTGAACTTTGAAGCGCTCTAAGGATTGTTCGAGTGGCTTGACATCTTCGATAATAAGCGCTAATGCATTTGCGAGTTGGAAAAGATTCCAAAGTCCTACTGTGGGTTGCTGACCATATTGGTATCGTTTATGTTGACGGTCGGTGGTGTTGGGCGTCCAGCCTTTATCATAGCCCTCTAGCCAACCGTAGGGACCATAGTCAATAGTGAGCCCCAGGATAGACATGTTGTCGGTATTCATCACACCATGTACAAATCCTACGCGCTGCCATTCGATTAACATAACTAAAGTGCTAGTTACTACTTCATCAAAAAATTGCTGATAGGCTTTTTCTCCTTTCGTCTTTATGCTCGGGAAGAAATGCTTTATGGTATACTCTACCAATTGCTTGAGCGCGTCTGTATCTTCGCGACTGGCTAGTATCTGAAAATTTCCAAATCGTATAAAACTTTCTGCTACTCGACAAACGATAGCGCCTTTTTCATTGGCTGGATTGCCATCGTACATCATGTCGCGCATCACCATATCTCCGCTCAAACAAAGGGAGAGCGAACGCGTGGTGGGCACGCCCAAATGAAACATGGCTTCACTACAAAGATGCTCTCTGATAGAGGATCGCAATACGGCTAGTCCATCCGCCGACCTAGAGTATGGTGTCTCCCCTGCCCCCTTGAGCTGAAGTGCCCAACGCTTGTCTCTGGCCATGATCTCCATCAAATTGATCGCTCGACCGTCTCCCAATTGTCCCGCCCAATGCCCAAATTGATGACCTCCGTAACACATCGCATATGGCTGTGATCCTGGAAATACCTTGGCTCCAGAAAAGAGGTCTAAAAAGTCTTGACTCTTGGTATCCTCCGTGGACAGCCCCAACATATCAGCCACCTCGTTCGCTACATGGACTAGAGAAGGGCTGCTGGGTATACGTGGGGTGACGTATGAAAAACAGGCATTGGATACTTGTCGTCTAGAGTTTTCTAAAATAGGGTCAGCAGGTAATTCTTTGGAAAAAGTATCTGCAATTTGTAGATTTAGCATGCTACAAAATTACACTTTATAGAGAAAGTGAGTGCGTAAATAGTGGATTAATTGAGACTTAATAATACAAAAGCCCAAGGTATAGACAGCGCAAAACCCTGGGCTTTTATGTTATAAATGTAACGATGTAGTTAGTTAATTATATACAATTCGAATTCTACTCTTCTGTTTTGACTACGGCCGTACTCTGTGTCATTGTCAGTGACTGGAAGTCTAGCCCCATAGCCCATGTAACTCATTTGAATTTCAGGCACACCCTGATTGCGAAGATGTCTCACACAGGCACGTGCTCTCTTTTCAGAAAGCCTTTGATTGACAGAATCTTCACCTCTATCATCGGTATGGCCAGACACTTTTAGTCTATAATTTGGATTAGCAATCATCAACTGGACTACTTCATTGAGTACATCAAAAGAAGAACTCGTCAAATCATCACTCAATGTTTTGAACTGTACCGTCTTTGTTGCATCAGACATTAGAGTAAGCGCTGATTTTGTAATTGTCGTATTAGTGTATGATTCGGTGTAGGTACTATTGGTATAAGAGTCTGGAGACCCTGTGGAAACATTCGTCTCTGGACAACCAAAGGAAGACGCTTTGCCAGCTATATTTGGGCAACTGTCTTTGTAATCCGCTATTCCATCGTTATCACTATCTGGGCAACCCGCTAATGGGCCGACAGCATCTGGACAAGCATCAAATTTATCCGCCACGCCATCACCATCAGCATCTGGGCAACCATTTGCCGGCCCAGCCATATCTGGACAATCATCCTCTGCTAACACAAAACCGTCACCATCCGCATCATTGACTACTGCGGATTCTCCTTTACTGGTCATGTCATCATCCATTACGTTATCCTCCATGGCAATATCGCTGTTGTCTAATACCGCCTCTGGGCAGCCAAAGCCTTCTTTACCACCTGGTAGATCTGGACATTTGTCCTCTGTATCCGCTACTCCATCTTGATCTGCATCTGGACAGCCGTTGGCGGTCCCAGGTATATCAGGGCAATTGTCTACTATGTCCGCCACTCCATCGGCATCCGCATCAGGGCAGCCATTGAGGGCTTTCAAGCCAACGTCCTGTGGACAGCTATCATCCGCATCCCCGATGCCATCATTGTCAGAATCAAGGCAGCCACCAAATTGTTTTTTGCCTGGGATATCTGGACAACGATCCAGGTCATCATCTATCCCATCTCCGTCTGTATCTGAAAGTAGTTTCTCTAGTTCTTTAGTCGTAGCCGTCGGCCCTACCACAGCTACAAGTCCAAGACCATATTGTAAATTGGTTCTTTCTACTTCGTTATTAAGATCCGCTCGGTATTCTACTTTAGTCTGAAAAAATCCCCAAGGTCCGATTCTGAAATTCAGACCAGCCCCTACAGGAATTTGATTGTATATATCCATAGACTCCTCTTTTGTTCCTCCAAATCCACCATAAACAAAGGGTGCAATTTTATTCTCATTACCAAAGTAAGATAGTTGTACAGTTAAGTCTACGCCAACAAAAGATCGATTTTTGGCAAAGTCAAATTCCTGCGCTCCAATAATTCCCCCTTTGAAAGGTACTCTCAAGCTGAGAAATTTATTAAAATGGCGGCTATAAGAAAATTCAAAGCCAGTGGTCAAACCACTTAATCCAAAATTAGTATCCTCTTGAAAAGAAGCATGATCAATAATCAAGATTTGACCGCCAAATCCATTGGGTCTGTCAAAAGATTGGGCACCCATGCTTGCGGCGAATAATAATAAAATGAAAAGGGTAAAGATTTGGTAATTCTTCTGCATCATATAAATTTTTATTAATAACTGTAAATAGCTACACCAAAGGTGATTACGTACAAATAGCGTATATTTTACTAATAAAAAGGTTTATAGGAATGAATATAAGCTCTTTTTCGACAGACTAAGAGAGGGAAAAGATAGTGTTTTACTTGGCTAAACAGTCTATTTTATATGGAAAAAATTGAATATATTTCGTACATTAAACTATATGTTCAAAATTCATGTTGTACGTACTAACACGAAGCGTTCCATAAAAGCTTCATAAAATCGAGAAATATATGTATGTAGCCCAGGATGTACAAAAAAGGATGCTCTTGAATACGGGAAACAATCTATATGATTATTCTCAGGGACAACCGGTACTCTTAGTTTTTCTAAGGCACTTTGGGTGTGTGTTTTGCAAAGAAGCTATGCGTGACCTAGCCGCTCAAAAGGCAAAAATAGAAAACTTAGGTGGTGAGATTGTATTCGTGCATATGGCTAGTAACGAAATAGCAGAAAAATACTTTAAGGAATTTAATCTTGCTGGAGTCAAGCACATTAGCGATCCAGAAAAAAATCACTATCAAGCCTTTGGTTTGCGTAAAGGTTCATTTACACAGCTATATGGACTGTCTACTTGGTTTAGAGGTTTCGCTCCAGAAAATAAAGAGAATAAACTTGAGATTTCTAAAAGTTTGGGCGATGCAACTCAGATGCCTGGAATTTTTCATATTCTAGATGGTAAAATTTTAGAAAGTTACATCCATAATGTTGCCTCAGATAAACCAGACTATCTGCATCTTATTGAATGTTGTCTTGTCCGTTAGACTGCCATAGATTACCAAAAATATATCTACATTACAGACAACATTATTTAAGTACCCAAACGCACTTGAAAGAAAAGAACTCTTACTCTTTTATTTAACAAACTTTTCATTTCCCATGATAGGCTTACGATTTACTGACTTTATTCCCACGGACTTAGCTGGTTCAACCTTTGAAAAACTTCTGAAGCTGTTCAAGGAACTACTTGTACATACTTCAGGTGATGTGAGTGAAGCGCTATCGTGGCTAACTGAACTTGATAAACAATACAACCTTACTAATGAGGAGTATGGAATGGCAGATTTTATTCAAGATCTAATAGATCAAGGGTATATCCAAAATCCGAAAGACCAGGAGGGTGGATTCAGACCGTCTAAGAAAATGGAAATCGCACTTCGCCAAAAAGCACTGGAGGACGTATTTGGTATGATTCGGAAATCTGGGCGCGGTAATCACAGCACCAAAACAACTGGACAAGGAGAAGAATTTACTTCTGATTTAAAGCCCTACGAATTCGGAGATAGTTTGGAAAATATAGCCATCTCTGAGTCCATAAAGAATGCACAGATCAATCATGGCATTGAGGGATTCAATCTTACCAATGAAGACCTAGAGGTAAGAGAGACCTATTATCAAAGTCAAATGAGTACTGTCCTCATGATCGATATTTCACACTCCATGATTTTATATGGCGAGGATAGAATTACCCCTGCCAAGAAAGTAGCTATGGCGCTTTCTGAACTCATTACTACAAGATACCCAAAAGATACTTTGGACATACTGGTATTCGGAAACGATGCATGGACAATAGAAATAAAAGATTTGCCTTACTTAGAAGTAGGCCCATACCATACCAATACGATTGCAGGCCTCGAATTGGCTATGGATCTTCTGCGTAAAAGAAAGAATCCCAACAAGCAGATTTTTATGATTACAGATGGCAAACCGACTTGCATGAAAAAGGGTAAGAAATATTACAAGAATAGTTTTGGTCTGGATCGTAAGATTATTAATCGAACGCTAGCCCTAGCTTCTTCTTGTAGAAAAATGCAGGTACCTATTACCACTTTTATGATAGCCAGCGATCCTTACTTGATGAACTTTGTGGAACAATTCACGAAAGCCAATCAAGGAAAAGCATATTATAGTGGATTGAATGGATTAGGCGAATTTGTATTCAAGGATTATAAAAACAACAAATCTAGAAGACATCGTTAGATAATCTTGTTATATATCAAAACGAAAACAGGAGGCATTTCAAATAAGAATGCCTCCTGTTTTTTTTATTGGGTATATCATGCGATTTCTAGCTAAGCATGCACCATTGATTCCTGCCTAATCATTTTAGTCACCCCTTTTATCCATTCTGGATCGTCATTTAGACTAGGAACCAAGTCGATGTGCTCACCTCCCCACTCTTCAAATTCTTCTTGGTACTCATCACTTATTTCTATAGTAGTCTCCAAACAATCCGCTACAAACGCTGGACTAAACACCAACAATCTTTTCGCACCATTATTGGCCAACTCTTCTAATACTTTTATGGTATAGGGCTGAACCCATGGATCTGGACCTAAACGAGATTGATAGCAAATGGTATAATCCTTTTGATCCAAGCCTAATTTATCAGCAATGATATGAGCTGTCCCGTGACATTGCGCTGAATAACAGAATTGGTTCTTTTCTGAAATGGTGCTACAACAGTTATCAACCTTCAAACAGTGGTTACAATTGTCCGTTTTTCTCAACTGGCTTTGAGGCAGTCCGTGATAAGAGAAAAGAATATGATCGTAGGACTTTAAATCAAACTGTTTTGCATTTTTCACAAAGACATTGATCATATCTTCATTGTCCCAAAAAGAATTAATCATTTTGATATTTGGAATGGCCAACTGCTTGCCCACTATTCGCATGACTTCTTCATGCACAGATCCAGTAGATGCAGAAGCATAGTGCGGAAACAATGGCAAGACGATGATTTCATGTACATTGTGGCGCGTCAATTTTTCAATGGCAGATTCAATACTTGGATTCTGATAACGCATCGCTAACTCTACCACATAATCACTACCCAACTCAGCACTTACACCGTCCACTAACTGCTCTCCATAATATTTTAACGGAGACCCATTTTCAGTCCATAGCTTCTTATATAGTTTTCCTGAACTTCCAGATCTAAACGGAGCGATGAAACCTCTCACGAGCAGTTGTCTGAATATCCATGGAATGTCGATAACTCTCCTATCTAGCAAAAATTGTTTGAGGTATTTATATACATCGTACCTCCCTGGAGAGTCTGGCGTCCCCAGATTTACGACAAGTACGCCTATTTTTCCCTTCTTATTCATTAAATATTGTTTGTGAATCGAACAACAAAAGAAGGCATTAGTTTAATAATTTTTCTCTCTGTAGTGTCAAAATATATTGGTTAGGAGATTATATTTATCAGGGGTCATCCCGATCCTGATGAAAAATCAGGACGGAACCACGTCGTCCGCTGTACCCAGAATATACGCATTGCCATGCGTATATTCTGGGTGCCGCTTCCACCGTTTGCCCCTTACGCACTTCGCCCCGACATTCCGTTACACTCCAGTCGGGACAAGCTTTGTCGAGCTTGGACGCCTTCGGCGAGTCGCGATTCAAGAAAACACAACATATTTGATCTACTTAAATTAAATACCTAGAGACTGGGAAATTCTAACTTGCGCTTCAAAGTGGGTCTTTGCGTCACTTCATGAAAGCAGATAGCATCCTCTGCATAGTAATGCGTTACGAGAGACTTTCGCGTAAGTTCTTTATTGCGGTGGGGCTCTCCTCCATGCAATAGATTAGAATGCCATAGCAATACATCTCCTGGTTCAGCTAGCAATATTTTTCTTTCAAAATTATGTTGCTCTAGTATACTCGCTATTTTATCTTCATAATCACTGTACAGTTTATTCCCTAAAAATAGAGAGGTACCAGCATTACCAAAGTCTTTATTTACGATATAAGGCAATTTATGAGAGCCTTCATAGTAGTGTAATGGACCGTTTTCTGCGCTAGTTTCTTCTAAGGCTATCCAGGCTGCTATGATATTGCCATACGGAAAGGTTGACATATGAAAGGAGTCAGAATGCGTTCTTTGTTCACTTCCAGTCAAAAAATTGATGCTTTGAAAAAGCTCCATTTTTTTTCCCATGATGAGATTGATAATCTTCATCAATTCTGGATCCGCACTCGCTTGAAGCATAATATCGGAATAATGAATCGCAAACATCATCTTGTTGCCTACCCACTTTGCTTTTCCCGTTCTGTTTAAATTTTCAACCTCAGTATTTATTTGCTGGACCCTCTCGGGAGAGAAGAAATGCTTCAAAATAACATACCCTTTTTCAGACCAAGTCAATAATTCGTTTTGCCTTTGTACGGAAAGATTTTGAAACTCTAATTGAGTTGGAAGGGTATCTCGAGTGTCAAGTCTATCATGGATATTAAGTGGGCTGTTTAGACCTTCAAAATCTTGGCTAGAAACAGATGAGTAGTACTTTTTTGAAAGGCCATACTTTTTGTATTTGCTCAAGTTATGCTCCAATTCGGAACGCTTAAACAAATTGTAAAGCTCGTAACTAGGTTTAAATTTTCTAATAAACTGCTTAATCATCGGTGAAAATTAAGCAAATTCTTAATAAATAAGGGTATCGAAAGTGTATCGAATGCGCAATCCCAAATTTTGGGTATTATCCGTCCGATGTACGAGCTCTATATTAAATTTCTTAAGCTCGATTCCTATGCCTAAATCTATACGCAAATTTACCACTGAATTTCTAAATATGTCATCCCCTACATCTGGCGGCAGATCTAGCACATTTTCTGAAAGCAATTCCCCGTCTCGATTAAAAAACCTTGAATTAAGATAGGTTTCATCTATTCTCTGTCTGAAGGTAAATTCTGGTCCCACTCCTAGTATAAAATACACATTAGGGTTCTCTAAGTAGACAAATCGCACAGACACAAGAGTAGTTAATTTTAAATCATCATGTCTCACATTATAACTATCTGCAATGATTGCAGTGTCGGGTACTGGGTCAAGTAAAACAGCCGAACTATCAATGACAAATACTTGTTCCTCATATGATTTGTATCGAAACCCTGCTTCATAAGAAAAGGATACTTTATCTAAAAGTTTTCGCTCTTGGTATGCACCCACCTCAAATCCAAATCCATTATTACCTTTCAGAACTGCCTCACTTATGTTTTCTCCGACTGTATGAAAACCGGTACGTATTTCACGTTGTGCTATGCTATCTAATTCCTGAGCTAGCCCATAAAATGGAAACATACATACACAGAGGAAACACCAAAAATATCTTATCATTATTAATTGTTCGGATCTTTTAAGACTGCAAATATAACTAACCCTTAGATACAAAAATGATCTAAGGCGCTGCACTTTGATATCTAATTATGCTTAAGTTTTTGATTTAATGGAATCTTTAGTGCTATCTGTGAAATTTACGATACACTTTCTGCCTGTGAGTTCCATTTTCATTGACCCAGGTTTAAGTAATAATTTGATAAAGTCGTCTCCAAGAAAAGTACGTCTCCAACCTTTCATGAATCCAAGGCTTGTGTCCCCTAATTGAGCTTTAGATAACTGACTTTTTTGTAGGATTAAGGACTGCGAAATACCAAATTCAGCACACTTTTGTTTTACTAGTATGAACAACATTTCATTAGTAAGCACCATTTCATCATTTATCTCATCTATGAACTGAATGCTCTGGGCCACTTCCTGTTCTTCCTTTGTTGCTTCTTTATCAAACATTTTTTTGAAGGCATTCCAATTTCGCTCAATCGATCGATTGGATATGGTTCTATTGTCTTTCAAGGCTTCCTTGCCAGATTTTATATTCTTTACTATGGCAGCCATCAAACGTTTTGGTAGAATCTGTTCTTTAGTTTTATTTTTCTCTTCAGCCAGTTCATCTCTCCATATATATAATCGCATTAAGAATATTCTCTCTCGAGTAGACAAATTCTTCATAAGTTTATTCTGCCTTGCTTCATGGTATTTATCTCTTGTATAGTATTCTTCGCTTTCCAATCTTTTCATTTCTACATTGGCCCATTTAGTAAGCTTTTTGTCCTTGAGCTGCTTGCTTAAGGATTTATACAAGTCTTGTAGATGCAGAATATCATTTATGGCATATTGTACCTGTTTAGCTCCTAATGGACGCTTTTCCCAATTGGTGACCGTGTAAGATTTCGATATGTTAATCCCTAACTCCTTCTTTAAAAGCTTTTGAAAACTCACTGGATACCTATATCCGACAAAACCCGCTGCTACTTGCGTATCAAAAACGTTTTTTGGTAAAATTCCGTAAAGTTTGTAAAGAATATGGTAATCGTTTACGCCTGCATGGGATATCACCAAGATATTTGGATTGGATATCATCTTTAGTAAGCCCGTTATGGCCTTAAGAGCAATGGTATCGATTAGATAAGATCCATGAACAGTTTGTATCTGGATTAGGCACAATAATGTTGTATATCGATTTTCACCAACGAACTCAGTATCAAAACCCATCCATTTTATATCGGCATTATCTTTTAAAAATTTCTTTAGACTCTTTTGATCGTCTATATATACATGACTCATTCCTCTTAATTCTAACTAAATCTGATCAATAGTTGTGGCTATAAATAATTCAACTCATTCAAAAAGCATATGAAAGTATAAATTATTGACCCATTTTAAAAATATGTATTAGCAAAAAACTTAATTTAACTAAAGTCTTTAGTTTTACGTTACATTTATAGTATTAGACGCCTATTTTGGTCTTTAATTTCAACAAATTTAAAACACACAACTCTATGCTTAAACGGCTGATTTACTTTGTTTTAGTACTCTTTGTATTAATAATAGTTGCAATAGTCCTTGTTCCTGTACTTTTCAAAGGGCAACTACAAGATCTCGCTGCCAATGAAATAAACAAGAATATCAACGCTACCTTGACTTTTGATGATGTCAACGTATCACTTATCAAGTCTTTCCCTGATTTTACCGTTTGTCTGGAAGACTATACTATTCAGGGAATTAATGAGTTTGAAGGGATTCCACTGGCTAAGGGAAAATCTCTTTGTATAAACGCCCATCTATGGTCCGTGCTCAATAAGTCAACATCCATCAAAGTAAAGTCAGTCTACTTTGAGGAGCCAAACTTAAACATTGTTGTTGCGAAAAATGGAAAAGCAAACTACGATATTGCCAAGCCCAGCGAAGAAGCTGAGACTACAACAGACGAGAGCTCTGCCTACGAATTAAATTTAGAACAATACGAAATCGAAAATGGCATTTTCAGCTACATAGACAAAGCATCGGGATTGTACATGCATGCTGAATCCATTAACCACGATGGTACAGGAAATTTCACAACCAGTATTTTTGACCTAATCACTAAAACGACAGCCAATAATGTAATATTCAGTACTGGCGGAATCAATTATATCAGCAAAGCCAATATGAAACTAGATGCTATTTTCAATATTGATCTTGATCAATCTAAATACACGCTAAAAGAAAATAATCTGCTTTTGAATGCATTGAAAATGAAAGCTGATGGTTTTGTTCAAACCACAGAAAGTGATATCAAAATGGATTTGGTCTTTTCGACACCTACGAATTCCTTGAAGGAACTAATTTCTTTCGTTCCAGGAGCATATACAGCGGACTATGATGAAGTAGAAGCCACTGGAGCCGTTAGCTTCAAAGGTTTTACCAAGGGCACCTACAATGAAGTGAAAGAAATATATCCAGAATTTGCATTCGATATTGACATCACAGATGGTAATCTTAAATATCCAGATTTACCGCTAGGTCTTAGTGCCATCAATTCCGATATATCAGTTAAAAGTCCTACCAGCGACTTTGACGATATGGTGCTGAATATCAAGCAAATCAATTTGAAAGTTGGAAATGAACCATTCGAAGGTAGGTTGCTTCTCAAGACGCCATTATCTGATCCAGATATTGATACTAAAATGAAAGGCGTCATAGATCTTTCTCAATTTGCTAAAGCTTTCCCCATGGAAGGCGTAGAGAAAATTAACGGAATCATTGACACCGACTTCGAAATCACCACTAAGATGTCCACTCTAGATAAGGGTGCGTATTCAGATGCAGATATGAGAGGTAAGTTGGCTATCCGCGATATGAATTACGAGGCCAAGGACAGCCCTCCTATTTCTATTAATCAAATGCAAGTAGATTTTATACCCCAATTTTTAAAAATTAACCAATTTGATGCACAACTCGGTAAAAGTGATATAAAGGCAAGTGGTAAGATTGATAATTTTCTAGCCTGGTTCTCTCCCGAAAAAACGATGAAGGGGGAAATGGTAATCAGCTCCACATTCTTTGACGCTGATGAATGGATGACGGAGACTATTGAAACGACTACGACGACGACTCTAAACACAGATACCAAAGAGGACATTGCGGATACAGAAGTATTTGATCGGTTTGATTTTACTCTAGATACAAAAGTAGACAAGATAAAATATGCAGGCTATGACCTACGCAACAATGTAATGAAGGGACACTTCACTCCGAATGCTATCAGTCTTGATAACTTTCAAACCGAGATTGGCAAAAGCGATTTTAAAGGACGTGGAAAGATAAGCAACGTGTTCGGCTATTTGTTTGATAACGAAGTCTTAGATGGGGCGATTTCATTGAATAGTGATTTTATTGATGCAAATCAATTCATGATTGAAACAACCACCGAAGGACAAGCTAAAGCTATGGCCAACGAAGACGATGTTGAGCCTTTCAAAGTGCCTGAAAATATTGACATTGACCTCACTGCAGATATTGGCAAATTGCTATATACGGATCTCGAGTTGAAAAAAGTTAAAGGACTTGTAGAAATTGAAGATGAGGCCATGAAAATGGACAAGGTCAACATGCAGACTTTAGGAGGTAATATGAACGTCTCTGGTCTATATGACTCAAAAGACACCGATGAGCCTAAGTTCGAATTGGATTACAGTGTAGATCGACTAAACTTTAGAGAGACCTTTGAAAAATTAAACACTTTTAAAGCCTTAATGCCAATGGCCAAGTTCTTAGATGGTGATTTTTCAACTAATTTGAGCTTTAATGGCTTATTAGGAAAGGATATGTTGCCTAACCTAAACACCTTAAACGCCGAGGGCTTCATTCAAACTTTCAATGCCATTTTAAATAATTTTGATCCTTTGACCAAAGTTGGTGAAAAACTAGATATCAAATGGTTAAGAAAAATCACAATTGATGACTCTAAAAATTGGTTTAGCATCCAAGATGGCAAAGTAGTCCTTGAAGAATCAAAACATAAAATCAGAAATATAGAAATGTTGGTAGGAGGAACGCATGGCTTTGACAGTGATATGGCTTATACGATAAAGGCTAAAATTCCTAAGGAATTGATGGGTAACAATGCTGCAGTACAAGCGGCTAATAAAGGTTTAGATTTTCTCAATAAAGAAGCCTCCAAGTTAGGAGTTAATATTGCCAATGGAGATTTTGTAAATGTGCTGGTGGATATTTCAGGAACCATGGCAAGTCCAAAAATTAAAATAACGCCTACTGGTGCAGAAGGACAATCCGTCAAAGATGTAGCTGCTAATGTCGTGAATCAAGTCAAGGAAACAGTAAGAGATACGGTCACGAAGGTAGTCACGAAGGTAGTGGATGATTCAAAGGAGAAGCTAGCTGCAGAAAAAGCTAGACTGGAAGCAGAAGCAGATGCGAAAATTAAGCGGATAAAAGATAATGCCAAAATACAGGTGGATAAAGCTAGAGCCGAAGTAAAAAAACGAGCTGATCAAGCAAGGGATATAGCCTACGCTGAAGCAGACAAACTAGTTGAAAAAGCAGGTGGTAATCCATTTAAAAAGTTAGCTGCGCAGGAAGGCGCCAAGCTCGCAAAGAAGAAAGCTGATGATATTCATCAAGCCTCTCTAAACAAAGTGAGTCAAACTACTAACAAAATAAATGAAAAAGCTAATGCTGAGGCCGATAAGATAAGAGCCCAATATGACGCCAGAATTAGTACATTGGAGAAAAAAGCTGGGATGTAATGGTTTTAGACTGTTTCTTAATTGATAAATAGATTAAATCTGGGCATTCTAGTTTGGAGTAGGTATTTAGCGGTCCCCTACTTGCTGAATGTCCTTCCTTTTATCTATTTTTGAGCATATAAACGTAGACAGATATGGCTAAGGTAAAAAAGAAGGAATTAGGATTAGGAATCAGAGCACTATTAGGCAATAAGGAGCCGCAAACCAAGGAAGAAAATGCAAAATTTGTAAAATCTCTATCTTCCACCACGGCGATGATACCAATCGAGCAAATCACTGCTAATGCAAATCAGCCAAGAACAGATTTTGAGCCAGAAGCTTTATCAGAATTAGCTGCATCTATTAAGGCACACGGTATCATCCAACCCCTTACGCTGCGGTCAATTGGCGAAGACAAGTATGAAATAATAAGTGGAGAAAGAAGGTTCAGAGCTTCTCAACTCGCAGGACTTTCAGAGGTACCTGCATACGTTAGGATAGCCAATGACCAGGAACTGCTAGAAATGGCACTCATTGAGAATATACAAAGAGAGGATCTCAATCCTTTGGAAGTGGCGCTTTCTTACAGCAGACTTTTATCGGAATTTGACCTGACACATGAAGAAATGGCGACTCGTGTCGGCAAAAAGAGAAGTACCATTACCAATTCTTTAAGAATGCTAGAATTGCCTCCTAGTATACAAACTGGCTTAAGAACAAGGCAAATATCGGTTGGACACGCAAAAGCTATACATGGCCTTACAACCGTTGACCAGCAATTGGCCCTCTTTCATAAGATAATCAAAGAAAACCTCTCTGTTAGAGATACTGAAAAGGCAGTTAAGCTTAAAAACTTGAAGCCAGGATCAGGAAATTCGGCAGCAAAAGAGCTTTCTATTGAATATCGCGATGTTCAACGCAATCTAAGAAAGCAATTAGGCGCTAAGGTGGATATCAAGCTGAAAGGCCGTCATAAAGGCCAAATTGTAATCCCATTTTCTGATGTCGATGATTTTAATCGTATTCTCGAAATGATAGAAGAATAAATCAATGCCATTCGTATTTCGTCTTATTTTTTGTTTGCTCTGCTTACTGACCTGCATTACAGCAAGCGCTCAACAACCTAGTACATTGGATGTACCCGATACGACTGCAGAAGAAGAAGGAGCCTTTTACAAACAAAAAGAAGCCCTTGGAGATAGTACGCAAGTAGCTCGTTTAGATACCATTGAAAAAGTCCGTTTTAAACTTATTAAGTCTATTCTAGACAATAAATATCCCAATCCAAATAGAGCCGCTGCCATGAGTCTACTACTACCAGGAAGCGGGCAAATTTACAATAAGAAATTATGGAAGCTACCTATTGTGTACGGTGCCTTAGGGGGTCTCGGATTCTATGCTATAGAAAGCACAAAAGACTATCGTACTTTCAGAGATGCTTATCTCGCTGTGGTGGATAATGAAGTGGATACGGTAAGCCCCTTTGCCACCTTAAGTGAAAGCGGTCATTTGACTCTGAGAGATAGATTCAATAAACAGAGGCAACAAGCATATATATTTTTCACCCTCGCTTGGATCTTGAACTCCGTGGATGCTTTTGTAGATGCTCATCTAAATTCATTTGACGTATCAGAGGACATTAGTATGCAAATCAATCCTGCCTCAATACGCGTTGGAGATGCCAATGGCCTGGGTCTTGGTTTGCATTTTACCTATCAAAACGACAAGCATCAAATTCCAGCATTTGTTTATTAACGAGGGTTGAATCCACTCTGGAAAGTAGCGAACTCGTACCTTAGTAGTAAATTTTTATTCGCTGTATACCAGCTATATAAAGATAACATAATTAGATTCATGTTTAAATATTACGCATAGGCTTACCGGAATTTGATTTAATATATTTCGAAAATTACAGAATCATTAAGATAGAGTATGAGACTAGATTTTCCAGACGATTTTTTATGGGGTACCTCAACCGCATCTGCGCAAATAGAAACAGCCTCAGATCATAATTGGAAAGGGTTCAAATCCAAGGATGGGCATATATTTGATAGAACTGCGGATCATGAGTTAAGACGTGATGAGGATATTGATATTATTGCAGCCTTTGGCACGGTCTATAGATGCGGTGTAGATTGGGCTAGGCTACAAACTCATGCCTATGGTCTTTTTGATGTAGAGGTGGTAAAAGAATATACAGATTTTTTTCAAAAGCTTAATGATAGAGGAATACAAATTATGTTTGTAATTCATCATTTTACACACCCACTCTGGTTTGAGAAAACGAATGCCTGGTTAAATCCTGACAACATTGATGTTTACATTGATTTTGCAAAAAAGTGTGTACTACATTTCAAAGATTTTGTCTTTAACTGGAATACGTTTAATGAACCCAATGTATTCTGTTTGAATGCTTATATCACTGGTAATTTTCCACCCCAACAGCAAAATATTTTTAAAGGAACACGCGCGCTTAAAAATATGGCTAAAGCGCATGACAAAATTTATCCGTACATTAAAGAAGCTACCCCTGAGAAACAAGTCGGTATCTCCTTAAACACTGCTTTGTTTGAAGGGCTAAACTTTTTTGGAAAATTGCTGGCTAGATTCACTGACTGGTGGTTTGTAAAACAAACTGCAGACTTATTCAAAAAAGTGGATTACTTAGGCATAAGCTACTACGCGCATATTTTATTCAAACCGGGTGCAATTACCGAAATAGATCAGCCTGGGAAACTAGCAGAAATGGGCTATCCTCACGATGGTATGTGGGCCTACAAACCAAAGGGTCTAGGGTATAATATCCAAAGGTTATACGATAAGTATAAAAAGCCTGTAATCATCACGGAGAATGGTATCTGTTCTCCTGACCCTGAAGCTCGAATACAATGTCTAAAGGACTACCTCAGCATTATCCATACATTGATTGCCAATGGCGTTGATATCAAAGGGTATATTCACTGGAGCACTTTTGATAACTTTGAATGGAACCTAGGACCTACCTATCAATTTGGTTTAGCCTCTGTTGACCTAGAAACCAGAGATAGAACCATTACGACGGCTGGCCGATTCTATAACTCTATATGCAAAAGCAACAGTATTGAAGTTTAGTTGTATCTTTAGGGCATATATGAGTAAAATATTATATTCAATTTTAATACTCTGCATTCCTTTTCTGGCGATTTCCCAATCTGCAGAAATGCTGAGTATGGGAGAAACTGCATTTGCAAGAAAAGATATAAATGCTTTGTTTGGTAATCAAGCAGGCCTAACTTCTCTCAACAGTTCAAGCGTGAGTGTTAATACGGAACGAAGGTTTAACATTGGTGAGTTGAGTAGACATACTGTTGGATTCGCCACTCCTACAGAAGCAGGAACATTTGGCTTGGTAGTCAACTACTTTGGATTTAGCGAATTCAATGAGCAAAAGATAGGACTCGCATATGCTAGACAACTAGGAAAAAGATTCAGCTTTGGAGCTCAGTTCGACTATATCGGAACGCGAATTAATGAATTCGGAAACGC
This sequence comes from uncultured Saprospiraceae bacterium, assembly GCA_937923345.1. Lineage (GTDB taxonomy): Bacteria > Bacteroidota > Bacteroidia > Chitinophagales > Saprospiraceae > JALZVN01. Next base: position 14,074 of record CAKZVJ010000164.1, on the reverse strand, counting down.
AAATACCTATACTGTTGAGTTAGGCATTCTTGCCTCAATCAGCCAACAGATGGACATTGGAGCACATTTCTTCAACCCACTAGGAGTAGATAGAGGCATTGAAGATGAACCCTTAGAAAGCATTCTTAGTTTCGGCTTGAATTATAGACCTTCAAAAAATCTAACATTGTTGGCTGATGTAGAAGCAGAACTTGACTTTACGCCTAGGTACAAGATAGGGATAGATTATTCTTTTTCCGAGATATTCAATTTGCGTATAGGTGCACATACAGAACCTACCTCCATTAGCCTTGGAGTTGGCTTAAAGCTAGGTGACAATTTTAAAATTGATATAGCAACAGCCTATCAAACTATATTAGGTATTACACCTGGAATAGGTATCCGATATGATTTTCCCTCTAAAAAATAGACAGTGCATTTAGCTATACTCTCCCCTACCATATTTGAATCTGCCGCCTTACTAAATCATCTTGAACAACACTTTACTTTAGAGAAAGGGGTATACAAGAAGCAAAATCTTTCCATTTCTCTTTCAGTCTGTGGAGTGGGTTTGGTCAATACAGCCATCCATACAAGTCGTATCGCTCAAAATGATAGTGACTTAATGATATTGATAGGCTTAGCTGGTACATTTAATCGTGCGTTTGAGATTGGAACTGTAGTCAACGTTACGGAAGAGGCATACGGTGATCTGGGCGCAGAAGATCAAAATGGCCGTTTGTTGTCCATTCATGATTTAGAACTCATTCCAGCAGATAAACCTCCATTCCAAAATGGTAAACTAATCAATCCTTCGGCACATGAGTTTTCCTTTCTTCCAAAGGCAAGTTCTATTAGCGTAAACAAAGTTTCGGGTAGCAAACAGAGTATCGAGTTGATAGAGGATGCCTTCGCAGTAGATATAGAAAATATGGAAGGGGCTGCATTTTTTCAGGTTTGTTTAAGTCAGCGAAAAAGATTTTTGCAACTCAGAGCAATATCCAACTACGTAGAACCCAGAAATAAAGACAATTGGAAAATCAATGAAGCCCTAGTAAATCTGACTGATGTCCTAGTAAATATCATTGACAACTTAGTCTTAGCTACTTCTTCTTGATATTTTTTTCATACAAGTCAATCCACTGCTTCATTTTGAATTTCTTCATCAATTGAGCAATTAGCTTGAAAGGGATTTCTTCAGCTTTTTTGAAACGAACACAACTTTTACCCATATCTAGTTTTCGATCACAGTGCTTTGGATATTCCGCTACAAACCAATCATAAACTTCCTTATCAGCATAAATACCTGAGTGGTATAAGGCTATAAAATTCTTCTGAGATGCAATATTGACAAAAGGTAAGGGCAATTTGGGATTGCAATGATAGCCATCTGGATAAGCAGAAAGCGGTACCACATATCCTATCATCCCATAAGAAAGACATTCTTCAAAGCCTTTAGGAATGTTCTTCAGAATGGTCTCTCTCAATTTATTGAAATAAGGCTTGCGCTCGTCTGGAATAGCTTCTAAATATTCATCCACAGTGTCTGCTTTCAATTTCATTACGTATCTTGTTTAATATAAATATGAGTAATTCAAGGATTATTTGCGAGTCTGTTATGGCCAATATATAATTTCTCTTTCCCAAATATAGCTAAGCACTTGATTGGTTAATCTTATTTTTGTGGTCCAGTTATTATATTCATCGTAGATATAAGAAAATGAAGTTTGACTTTTCAGCTCCCCTGCTTTGTCATACCAACACTGTTCCACTAAATTTCCATGGATGTCATTCTCAGAAACCAACTTGGTATAATTACCAGAGCCTTTGAATATTTCTTGTACAATTTCATTTCCAGCTTGGTCATACTGAAAAGTCCTTTTCACGATCCGATCTCTGTAAGGATTGTATTTGATTTCTTCCTTTACATTTCCGGCTGCATCATAAACAAATGAGGTAGTACCTATCTTATCACTTCCAACATTCTCCATTTTTCTAAGGACTAGATTGCCAACCGTATCATATTCATTAGACTGCTTTACTGTTACTTCCCCTTTCTCATTCTTGTTAGTGGCTTCCAACAAAATTCCTTCCTCGTTCCATTTGGCAGTCCAAACTCCTTTGATGTTTTTATCTCCATCGAAGGTGATGGTAGTTTGCATCAAGCTATCCTCCGACCATGAGATTTTTTTAGTTTCATACACCATGTCTGTAGATTGATACTTGATTTGCTCCTTTAGATTACCCGATTCATCGTACCTTTTTTTTTCACTTATCCATTCCGATAGCGCTTTCTCCCTGGGCAAATTTGGTTCTCGTTGCGCGTTATACTCTGCGACATGAATTGCCTTAAAGACAGGCGAACGCGATTGACCTAGTACTTGATATGCAGTAAAAAGAAAAAATATAAACAGTATTCCCTTGCTATACTTCATTAATAAGGTATTCAATCTCACAAAAGTAGTAATCTTTGATATTTTCAATAACACGGCTAAAATTATATGGAAAACGCATGAACAACATTAACGCATATTATAGAATTAGAAAGCTCTCTCAACTATAAAACACCAATAGAAACAATTGAAGTAATAAACGGTAAGAATAAGAGTGTACTTAAATATTGGTACGAATATTAGATCGAATCTTCTATTAAGCAATCCCAAAAGTTATGACCTTATAATGCTTTAAACAACCTTATTGCAAAGTCACTAACCCGCTCCACAAAGCGTAAATCTGGCAGAAGAATTTCCTTGGATTTTGAATCGGCTTCTGCAACAGACTCAGAGATAGGCGGCATGGATGATGGATCAATAGGAACAGGAGTCTCAAAGTTTAGATAGCAGAAGCAAAAAATGCTAAAACTAAGACTAATTATAAGACTGATAGCTTTAACTTTGTTTTTCATTGTGGTGGTTTTGGCTTTTCAAATATAAGCAATATCATCTAGCTTCAAAACGCAAATGACCGTAATAGCCACATTTTTTTTAATAAAACGCCAATATTTAACTTAAACTATGGTTTAGTAGCTATAATTGCATCGCAAATTCTAACGATTTATAAGGCAGCACAATGAAAAAGTATGTTTGATTTATCATCACTTCAATATAATTCTGAAAATCCCACCCTACTAGCGATTTCCTTTACTGTCGTATTGTCCTTTATTTTGGGAGGAATTTTGGCGTTTACATATGATAAAACGCATAGAGATATTACCAAACCTATACATTTTTTACAAACTTTAGTCTTAATCTCAATTGTGGCCGCTACTATTATGCAAGCCATTGGAGACAGTGTTGCTAGAGGCCTAGGAATGTTAGGAGCGCTGTCTATCATACGATTTAGAACTACCCTTCGCAATCCAAGGAATATTGCCTTTATGTTTGCCTCTTTAGCAGCAGGTATCGCTTGTGGTGTTCTAGGATTTACCATAGCAATTGTGGGGACCTTAACGTTTTGTGTGATTGCATTTATATTGAGGTGGACACCATTTAGTCAAGAAAACAATATAGTAGGTACATTGCGAGTCGAAACAGCACTACGATCAGACTATAAGCAGAAAATTGAACTGGTACTGAAAAAATACTGCACCAATAAGGTATTTACCAATTATAAGATATACAATAATAATGTAGAGAAACTGCATCTACAAGAACACACCTACAAAATACGATTGAGAAGTTTAGAAGATGCTTCCGATATGAAAGAGGCTATAAATCAATTGGGAGACGATGTACAAGTGTCTGGACTTAGTTTTACAAACGCAACTTTTGATAATATATAGCACATGAAGGGTTTTAATATTCTATACATACTGATCATTCCTTGTGCCTACCTACTCTATTTGGCTGGAAGCAATTTTAAAACAGAAGGTGCTTTTTTTTACGGGTTCGCAGAGAATAAAGAAACCGAGCTCAACTTGGATGTAGATTGTCTAATTGCCAAGGTACATGTAAGTCCAGGAGAAGAAGTGAAAGAAGGACAGCTATTACTCGAGGCCAGTCAGGCAAAATATGACATAAAATTGAATGACCTCGAATATGATCTCAAGGAACAGCAAATAAATACAGAGATAGAAAAGGCAAAGCTTACTAATAATATCGCACAACTAGAGATCCGAAAACAAGCAGAAATCAATGAACTAGACACTGAGATACGGAGTCTTCAATCAAAAATAGAATTAAATGAGAAACTGTTTGATCAAATCAGCAGTATAAGCGTACCCGATAAAGGCACTATTAATAAATCAGCCAGAATAGAACTGAATGAGTTATTAGCACGAAAGATCGAAGTAGAAGCTCCCTACAACAGACAAATTCAAATTCTTAACGCGCAATTGAAAAAAGTTGGTCAACCACAAATTTTGCAACGCCAGCGTCTAAATAAAGAAAAGGAACTAATAGGCATTGAAAAAGAAAAACTTCAGATTTTTGCACCCTCAGATGGTTTGATCGGTAACATACACTGCATAGATGGCGAACACGTCTCCTCTTTTAACACCCTTATATCCTTCTATGAAAGGAATCCTACTTTAGTAAAAGGATTTGTTCATGAAAAGCTCATCTTGGAAGTAAAAACGGATGCCAAGCTCACGGTCAGCTCTAGCCAACATCCTAACCATGAGGTTAATGGTAAAATCATTGGACTTGGCACCAGGATAGTTGAGATCCCTGAACGACTGCGAAAAATACCAGAACAGAAGACCTATGGTCGAGAGGTGTTAATAAAAATACCTGCTGACAATCCATTTTTACAAAAGGAAAAAGTTACCCTAAATTCCAGTGATCGCAGCGAAGGTAATTTCTTTTCTTCCTTTTTTAAATAGCATAGTGCATGTTTAGATCTTTTCTTTTGCGTTTATTTTCACAAACATCCTTTTTCTTTTTATTAGGATTATCCATCTGTAGTGGGGCTATGGCTCAGCAAAACTACTCTAGTCAATCTATCTTACAAAAAGCAGTCAACTCATTGGGAACTTCTTTAACTAGTATAAAAACTCCTAACCTTCCTCAAAAACAATGGATTGATCAGATGGAATTTCGTACCGAATTCAATGAATTAGATTTGGTTCAGCAAGAGTACACCTTTCGTATGCGTTTCAAAAATGACAAACTAAGACAACAGCAAAATAAGTTATTTGAAATGCAACTTAATCAAATAGCCAATGAATCAAGGCTGAGTAGAGATGATCAAGCTGCTGCATATTATGAGGGCATCGTAGATTGGTACTTTGTACAAAAAAAACAACCCTTATACTCAAAAAAAGTAAAGCTCATTGAGGATAAAAACAAGCTTGAAATGGCCCTATTTAGAGATGATGAAAATCTAAATTTCAATGATGTGCTCAAGGTCAATGATCGACTCAAGGAAATCAAAACAGATCTTTATGCACTCACTAATGATAGGCTAAACATATTTACACAATTCAGCATTAAAGACACCTCTGCTGTCTTATCTGATGGAAATTGGATAGGTGTAGAACAGATAAAGAATGTCATCGCTAAAATTGATATGGCATTTGACTCCCATCCAGACCTAGGCATTCAGAAGGACAGAATCGCTTTGCTTAATCAAGAGTATGTTGTGGAGCAAAACGACGTGGACAATATTTTTGATTTTGCGCAGATCAAATATAAAATTGACGATGAACTACCAATACAACGCGAACTCTCTTTTGGAGTCAGCATCGTCATTCCATATAAGCAAGTCGATCAAGCCAGCTTGACAAAAATAGAAATTGAAAAGCTAGAAGAACAAATAAAACAAAACGATATTATTCAATCCTTACAATCTGAACTCAATGCGGAAAGAACAGAACTGATGCAACTCATCGACAAACACTCCTTTCTCAAAAATCTTTTTGTTGAAGAAAATCTCGAGCTCCTTAAAAAAGAGTACCTCGCTTCAGACCAATTGGCCCCTGTCCCATTGCTCAACCTTGAGTTGATGATAATAGATCGGAAGATAGAATTACTAGAAGTTGAAGAAGAGATATATCAGCAATATATCAATACCCTTGACAACATTGACGCGCTTAGGTTGGAAAACAATGTAAACTACCTAGACCAGAACTTGGCGCCCATTCGCTAAGCATACATCTTAGTACTGGCAGGTAATTATTTAATAAGAGAAGCTCTTTTAAAAATCAAACAAGCCGTGCATCTGACCCTGCACCGTATTGATAATCTGCCCAAGATCTTCAGGATTATTTTTGAAGTCAAGATTATCCGAATTGATCACCACGAGCTTACCATCGGTATACCCATCTATCCACTTATCATAGCGTTCATTCAGTTTTTTCAAATAATCTATACTTATGCTTCCTTCATAATCCCGACCACGAGAATGAATATGATCAACTAGCGTAGGAACACTAGCTTTAAGATAAATCAACAAATCAGGCGATTGCACATTTGAAGTCATGAGCTCAAACAAATCTTGATAATTTTGAAAATCTCTAGCACTCATCAGTCCCATGTCATGTAGATTGGGCGCGAAGATATTTGCATCCTCATAGATGGTTCGGTCTTGTACGATGGTCTCCTCCCCATTTAGAATATTCAAAATTTGACGGTATCTATTGTTCAGAAAATATATCTGGAGATTGAACGACCATCGTTTCATGTCCTCATAAAAGTCAGCTAAGTAAGGATTATTATCAGTAGATTCATATTGGACTGTCCATCCAAAATGCTTGGCGAGCTTTTCGCATAAGGTCGTCTTACCTGCACCGATGTTGCCGGCAATTCCGACGTACTTAATTTTCTTCACAGAGGGAGGGTATTTATTGTTATAGTGTCTGAACAAAAGTACAATTCTATATCAACAGATTATACTTTTCTATTATTTATTTCTAGAAGAATCATACCCAGTTAAAAATGCCTCCCTAGCGCTCCAAATCAAATGAAAATCGACCCATCACAATTAGATATTTTGTACATTGGACGATGAATTTACCACGCTTATCTAAATAATAATTATGCAGATCAATGATTCTCTATTTTCGAAATTAGAAAATTTAGCAAAACTAGATTTTCAACCACAAGAAAGAGAAAAACTCAAGCAGGATTTGGAAAACATGTTAAATATGGTCAAGCAGCTAGAAAGCGTAGACACAGAAGGTGTAGCCCCTTTAGTCTATATCAATGAGCCAGTCCACTCGACCCGTCCAGATCTTATAGACGGCCAGCTTAAAAAGAAAGATGCCTTGTCTAATGCACCAAACCACAATGATGATTTTATCACCATACCAAAAGTAATCGATCTGTAATCTATGGCACTCATACAAGTAGAAAATTTGCGAAAGACATATACCATGGGCAGCGAGAAAGTTCACGCGTTACAAGGTATAGATTTGAATATTCATAAGAACGAATATGTTGCCTTGATGGGCCCATCTGGCTCCGGCAAATCAACACTGATGAACCTATTGGGCTGCCTCGATACACCTACCTCCGGTGACTACATTTTGAATGAAAACAACGTGGCTACCTTGGATGATAATGAACTAGCGGAGATTCGAAATAAGGAAATCGGCTTCATTTTTCAGACATTCAACCTACTACCGAGGTCCACTTCTTTAGACAATGTGGCCTTGCCGTTGATCTATGCTGGTTACAGCAAATCAGAGCGACTTGACCGAGCAGAAGAAGCGCTAACATCCGTTGGCTTAGGGGACCGTATTCACCACAAACCTAATGAACTTTCAGGTGGTCAAAGACAGCGTGTAGCCATTGCTCGCGCTTTGGTCAACAGGCCTTCTATTATCTTGGCCGATGAACCCACCGGTAATCTGGATACCAAAACTTCCGTCGAGATCATGGGGATTATGGAGCAATTACACAACGAAGGAAACACTATAATCATCGTGACTCACGAGCCCGACATTGCCGAACATGCACATCGTATCGTCCGATTAGTAGATGGTAAAATTGACTTCGACAAACCCAACGAAAATATTATTAAAGCAGAGATGCGTTTGAAATAAATTCCTAAGACTGGTGTGGGGCTGACCCATTCGCTTCGCTCAGGGTCGGGTCGTCCGCTGTATCCGTATGATATAGACACATATCAATGCGTCTGTATATCATACGGATGCCGCTACCACCCCTCATCCAATCTAGGCTCCCTGCAAAAAGCAGGATCGCAATAAACAAAATAAAAGAGCAGACAGCGGTATTATTTTTTAAAATACTACAATCCCATTAATATTATAGAGCATCTATTATACTTCAAAGCATGAATTCCTATCTTCGCTGCCGATGCCTAGCACTAATAAAATAATAGGAAATGACAAGCTGAACAAGCATGAAAAACTAGCTATTGGCTTATGCATTTTACTGCTTATCCCTGCTCTACTCGTCAACCTTGGCTTGCTAGCCGTATTGGAGGATGAAGCCATTCGGGCCTTGGTTGCCCTGGAAATGTGGTACGGAGGAGACTACATTGCGCCGACCATTAATGGAACCCCTTATTACAATAAGCCACCACTGTATAATTGGATAATCCTGCTTAGTTACACCTTATGCGGCCAAGCGAATGAATTCAGTCTTCGCTTACCAACGGTCATTTTTACTCTTATGTATGGTGTATTAGTATATCACTTATATCGAGAAGACATGGGCAAACTAGGAGCTGCTAGTATTGCCTTGCTCACTTTGACCTGTGGTAGAATATTTTTTTATGACTCCTTTTTAGGGCTTATAGATATGTGTTTTTCGATGTGCATGTTTAGTTTGATGATAGGCACCTACCTTTTGGCGCGCAAGGAGCAATGGACAAAAATGTTTGTATTTGCTTATACCTTAGCCGCTGTTGGCTTTATGCTCAAAACACTTCCTGCTATAGTATTTCTGGCCTTGAGTTTATTGCTGATTTGTATTTACGAAAAACAATTTAAGCAGTTTTTTAGACTAGGTCATTTTATAGGCATAGGTGTATTCTTGCTTATAGTGGGGTCCTACTATGTTGCATACAGTGTAGACCATGATATAGTAGCATTATTCACCAAGATGCTAACAGAGTCATCAGACAGAACTGTTGTAAAATTTGGAATATGGAAAACGATAGCCCATCTTTTCACCTTCCCTTTTGAGCTTATCTTTCATTTTTTACCATGGACAATCTTGGTAATTTATTTGACAAGCAAGTCAGCCTTTAGATTAATCTGGGACAATCCGTTTTTGCGCATGAATATCCTCTTACTCCTTGTAAACATTGTTTTATACTGGACTTCACCACAAGTCTATGGGAGATACCTGCTGATGTTTCCTCCTTTAATTTTTGCTCCCTTGTATTATTTGCATAGACATAATCAAATCGGAAATACCATACAATATAAAATCATAAAGTGGATATTATTGGGGCTCGTGGGATTGATTGGTACCGGCATCATTAGTTTATATTTCGTAGAGAGCATAGCCTTTGTATCTTACGGATACATCAAGGCAACCACATTGCTTGTCCTTGGCGGTGGCGCCATATATCTCCTTTATGCTGCCCCTACTTTCAGATTACTCTACATCTTTCTGATGATGATTGTATTTAGGATTGGATTCGACTTCTTTGTTTTACCTCACAGAAATGCCAACGACTACGCCAACGAAGTCAGAAAGTCTACAATTGAAGCTGCTCAAAAGTATGCTGGCCAGCCCCTCTTTTGCCCTCCTGAAGGCTTATTCAGAGGCAATTCTTACTATCTGACACGTGAAACAAAAATGATTGTTAAAGCAACAGATGAATTCAAAGCTGGACTTTTCATTTCACCAATTCCCAGAGAATCTTGCAAAAAGATTGACCAGATAAAAAGTAGAAATCCCACCAATGATTATCTTGTGCTGGATTGTGAGCAATAATGCTGCTCAATAATAAGTAATAGCCCGACAATAAGTTTATCGCTCTGAAATACAGCATATTAGATCCGAATGAATAATTTTACAACTTTCAGTTGATCAAATGATAACTTGGCTGAAATACATGATTTACAAAAATTGCCGAACCTCTCAACTAAATGAAGGAACCCAAAATATCTGTTGTAGTATGTGTGTATAACGAGGAGGAGAATATCAACCCTCTCATCGAGCAAATTAATCTAGCCATGCAAGGCGAGGATTATGAAATCATCTACGTTGATGATGGCTCTACTGATAAAACCATAAAACATCTTAAAAATAACCCTCACCCTCGGCTCAGAACGGTAGAGCTTAGAAAAAACTATGGTCAAAGTTCTGCTTTAGCCGCAGGTATTGCTGCTGCTAATGGGGAGTACATCGCTACCCTGGATGGTGACCTCCAAAATGATCCATCAGATATTCCTAGAATGTTGAAGATGGCTAAGGAGGAGGACTGGGATGTCGTCGCAGGCGTTAGAGCGAATAGAAAGGATGGCATGTTCCTGCGAAAGATCCCGAGCAAGATTGCCAATGCCATGATTAGGTACCTCTCTGGTATACACATGACTGACTATGGATGTACACTAAAAGTATTCGAAGCACAACTCGCTAAAGACATGGGACTTTATGGCGAATTGCACAGATTCATACCTGTATTGGCACATCTTGAAGGCGCTAAAATAACGCAAACAGACGTAAAGCATCATGCTAGGCAATTCGGCGAGTCAAAATATGGCATAAACCGAACGTTTAAAGTAATGAGTGATTTGATGCTAATGCTTTTCCTCAAAAAGTACATGCAGAAGCCCATGCATCTCTTTGGAAATATTGGATTAATTGCCTTCGTCATTGGAGTTATCATCAATATGTATTTACTCTTTCTCAAGTTTATGGGACAAGACATATGGGGCAAACCACTTTTGTTTGCTGGAGCACTCTTTTTGATATTTGGAATACAGTTGATCACTGTCGGAATAATTGTAGAGATCCAAATGCGGACTTACTACGAATCCCAAGGCAAGACGCCTTACCGGATTCGAAAAATCCATACTGCTACAAAATCTACCATGGAAGCAGAATAAATGAAGACGCTCAAACCGATTCTAAAGATATGTATATCCATTCTGATATTATATCTTGTATATCAGAACATTGATGCCCCTGCATTATGGGAAACACTAAAAACGGTTAACCTATTTTGGGTGATGCTAGCTTTTGGATTATTCATTCTATCGCAATATATTTCCTCCTTAAGATTACAATACTTCTGGCGAGACATTGGAGTAAGGCTCAACGATAATGAAAATTGGAAACTATATCTCATAGGAATGTACTATAACTTATTGTTGCCAGGCGGAATCGGTGGGGATGGGTACAAAGTATTTCTCTTAGACAATCAGCATCAAGTCGGAAAAAGCAAACTAATAAAAGCCCTAGTATTTGACCGCCTATCTGGTTTATTAGCTTTGGGGTTATGGCTATGCTTGCTACTTAGCTTATACTGTTGGCCTTTGGAGATTCTGAGCCATTTTACCCCTATTCTAGTTTTATTAGGGCTGATAGCATTGGTCGGCAGCAATATTCTTGTAAATAAGGTCTTTACAAGCCATTCAGCGAGCTACTGGCCAAGCCTTGGGCTTTCCTTATTCATACAAGGTCTGCAGCTAACCACTTGTTGCTCAATATTGTACGCATTCTCGGCATTTAAGCACATTTTGGCGTATCTTGCGCTTTTTCTTGTATCCTCCATCGCAGCGGTTATACCTATTACATTCGGAGGAGCAGGAGCTCGAGAATTAACGTTTCTTACAGGTGCCCAATATTTCCCAGTCGACGTATCGGTTGCTATCAGTTTGAGCGTTATATTTTATTTGCTTACTGTTATTGCGTCTCTATTAGGGATGTTCTACAGTTTCAAAAAATGACAAACAGTTAATTAATGAGAATACTTATCACTGGCGGAGCAGGTTTTATAGGATCTAGATTGAGCAAACATCTACTCGAAAGAGGATCCGAAGTTCTTGTGATAGACAATCTCAATGATTATTACGACCCTGCCATTAAGGAGAACAATATAAAAACGCTCTCTCACTTTGATACCTTCAAGTTCTTTAAAGGAGACATCAGAAGTGTACAAGATATGGACATGATTTTCTCTACGCATAAGATAGAGATGGTCATTCATCTGGCAGCGCAAGCTGGCGTACGCCCTTCTATACAAGATCCCAAATTGTACTACGATGTGAATGTTATGGGCACGCTAAACATCCTAGAGACCATGCGAAAATACGGATGTAGAAAAATGGTTTTTGGCTCTTCAAGCAGTGTGTATGGAAACAATAAAACAACTCCATTTTCTGAAAAGCATCCAGTAGACAATCCCATCTCACCATATGCAGCTACTAAAAAGTCAGGAGAGTTGCTGTGCTACAATTATCACCATTTGTACAACTTTGATATTTTTTGCCTTCGATTCTTCAGCGTATATGGGCCAGGGCAAAGACCAGAGATGGCCATTGCTAAATTCACAGATGCCATCTTCAACGACAAAGACATTCCTATGTATGGAGATGGAAGCTCCGAGCGCGACTACACTTATGTGGATGACATCGTACAAGGCATTATGGCTTCTATGAAAAAATTAAGAGGATATGATATTTTTAATCTAGGCGAATCTAGTACTATAAGTCTTAAAAACTTAATTCATCTAATAGAAAAAAATTGTGGTAAAGATGCCCACATTAACAAGCTACCCATGCAAGCTGGTGATGTAAGTATTACTTATGCCGACATCAGCAAGGCGAAAGAGAAACTAAGCTATCACCCTACTACGGACATACAAACTGGAGTAGCTAATTATGTAAAGTGGTATAGGGAAACTATCTTACAAATCAATTCAGAAATAAATATCAAAATCAAACATGTCAAATAAAATCTATACAAAAACAGGCGATAAAGGAACTACAGGATTATTTGGCGGAGCCCGCATATCCAAAGATGATATCCGCTTAGAAGCCTACGGAACTATTGACGAGCTCAATAGTTTTCTAGGATATTTAAAAGACCAAGCCATCAACGATGATATTGCTCAAGAGCTTTATCAAGTACAAAATAGCCTGTTCAATGCAGGTAGTATACTCGCTACGGACCCCAGCAAACCAGAAATGAAAATGGAATTCAACAGTTCCATTACCCTACTAATAGAAGCTGCTATCGACCGTATGCAAGAAGCACTTCCTCCGCTCGCCAACTTTGTGTTACCAGGTGGACATCCTGTCGTCTCACTTTGTCATATTCTCAGAACAGTGACCCGACGCGCCGAAAGACGACTGGTCTCCCTGTCTAAGCTGGGCGAAGACCATAAAGATATTTCCGTTTTCTTAAATCGACTTTCTGATTATTTCTTTGTTTTATCTAGATACTTGGGCCAACTTTTAGGCGCCAAAGAGGTTCTATGGAGAGGACTATCTTAAAGGCTGTAAATTAGATTTTGCCTTCATACAAGTCCAAATAATTTAGAATTAGTTAATCAACGAAACTAAAATAAATATGGACCATCAAGACTTCAAAATTGGAATAATAACTGTTTGGTTTTTAGTAATTGGCAACCTCCTACTCACTACATGTGGCGTTTTGGCTAAATTACAAGATTGGAATTATTCTCAAGTTCTTCTCACTATTGGGCTAATGCTATTCTTCTCAACTTGGATAATCATCCTGAGCGACATGGTCAAGCGTGAAATTAGCAACAAGTCATTTTGGATATTTACCATGTTTTTAATGCCAAATATAGTACCCATCTTGTACATGTTCCGGAGAAAGAAATTATTAAAAGTGCGATAACAAGCTCCAAAGATTTTGCTCCGATTTTTTTAGTGGGTGACCATATCCTAGGGATATTCAGAAGTAAGAGAAGAACCCTCTGAGTGCTTGTTCCGATTTTCTTCGGAAGGGTGAACTTATTAAAGCCCAGGGTGGCAACGTTAGGTATTAGCGTAGCAAGAACCAATTTGGCGTGATTTTTTTTTAAAAATCATGACAAATTGAGTTTGAGAATCACCATGTTGTAAAGCAATAGTATTAAAAATGGTGCGATCATTTAGAGATCATAAGATGTAGAATGTTTTATCTCAATGAAAAATTATATTTCTGAACATCCTACTTATTGGTCCTACGTATATAACATCACTAAACCTTCTTCCCCTTTC
>CAKZVJ010000163.1 GCA_937923345.1 uncultured Saprospiraceae bacterium | reverse complement strand
ATTTACTCATGCTGCACTATACTTCGGGTAGAACAGACTAATAATTTACCCGCTTTATACTCAACTAAAATTGGTTTGGGACAATGCCGATAACTATCGAGAGCGAATTTATTTTGGTCGATATCAAGGCGATGAACGTAGTGGTGCATAGCAGAAAAAATTCTATATATCTTTTCAACGAAGAGAACCGCTTGCGGTGAGGGTTGGTAAAGCTTGACAGTCTGCGAACAATTCTCCGAGGTATCGGAGGCTTGCCAAGACAGATAGCGGGCAAAAGAAAGAGCAGAAAAGTCCTAAACTATTTTCCATTGAGTATAAACTTCTTCTCGTCCCTCTTTATCTCCTAAAAAGTGCACCGCAGTGAAATGTTCTGTCCTATTTTTCTAGTCGTTCAGAATGGTGATAGTTAAGTCTAAACAGATCACTTATTCATTCTCTATCTCTTATTTGCTAAGGAGTTTTCAATTATAAAGACGCGCTTGTATAATAATCATACGCGCTAATACTAAAACTTTTGATACGATAGCGGAAAATTTAATATTTTATTATCTATTCATTAATATTTATTTACTCTTAAAAATAATTATTATGACAACAAAAATTTTTTTATTGAGCGCCTTCTTTTTACCACTCATGTTCCTCTTTTGTAATCCAATATATGGTATCAATCCAGGAAACGGTGATCCAGACCCGCTACCAATTGATGGGACAGAAGTAAAGCTAGACACTAATGATTCTAGTGATATTATGCACATCTGGTCTTCCAAAGCTAAGACTCTTTTGAATGGGTTTGAAGAGATCACAGCAGAAGATAGATGTTCGGAATTAGGTGGTGAAGTATTTGCGGCCTGCGTAAGATTTTGGCCAGGTGGGTTCCCGTCTCAAGCTAATTCACAATCATGGGGAAACGCTGTGGATTCTTGCTTTAGTGATGGGCAAGATGCAGAAAGACAATGTCGTGGTGGCAAATAATTCAACTACCAATTAGGAGGATTATATTCGGGTTTATTGAATTTACTTCAGTAAACCCGTTTTTTATTTCCAATTTCTGTCTAAGGCTTCCCAAAGATGTGCAGTTCGAAAGCAAAACGCACTTGCAACTGGACAAGCAGCTCTATCGTAGGCACAGTAGAAAAATCCAAACTACTTTCTGTTGAGCATAGTGTCCTCACACAAGCTTTTTATTGCCTATGCTTTACACGTATATCATACCAAGTCAAGAGGGAGTATTATTTAGGGGACAGCAGATTTTCAGTAGGGATACAAGCCTAGATGAGCAGAGAATGACCATCCAAAATGAATCTCTCTTGGTTAAGAATAGAAGTAAAACGCTGTTATCTTTGCGTAAAAGGTTCAAAATAATGTTCAAAGCAGCATAAATCCCAAATAAAACAATTTAATAAATTACTTATCTATCTTGTTTCGTCAAATACAATATATGAATACGTACAAATATATACTCATCTTCTGCCTTCTGTTTTGCCAAGGAGCACTTACTGCGCAAGCACTATTAGGTATTAGTACTCGCTGGAGTGATGAGTTTACAGAGTGGGATATATACACCACTTTGGGAAATCAGACTGTAAATGAAGAAGGTGGGGAAGAGTTTATCGAAGTGGAGCCGTCCGGAGAATTAATGATGCGCTGGCAAGCAGATTTGAATTGGGCGGAATGGGACTTTACCATCGATGATATTCGAGGTTCTATAAGACAGTTGTGGAAGGAAGACCCTACTCAGTGGGAATTGCGCATCGGTACCGAGGTGGTTACCTGCAGAGCGGCATGGAGAGATGATCTCACCGAATGGAGAATCACCAATAATAATAAAACCTTAACCTGGCGAAGCAAGTATCGCCGAGATCTCAACGAATGGGAATTGAGAGGAAATAACTATGGCGAATTTTATGTGTACACTTCCTTCCAAAATGATCCGAGAGACTGGGTGATTGTAGATGAGTTGACAGAGGACATTCCCTTTTCTTTAAAAATGGCGATGACCTTTTTGGCTGTGTATCACAGTATAGATCGATAAACATCGTGCTTAGTTTTTCATTGGTTCCCTAAGCCAATCCCCAGAGTGTTCTGATTTCAGGAAGCTTGTTGCTATGATGGCGATGTTCTCCGAAAATCGAGACAAGCTCGCTGGAGCATTTGCGAAAAAAATATGAGCACCTGACTCTATTCTTGTCTTTGTAGGTGAATTACACTATTGGATTGTAGCAATCAATAGGGATGATTATGTCACTCCTAAAGGAGCTACCGGATATGTAATCACATTTTGCTATTAACATGATGCTCCGCTGGAGCAATTATAGGGTAGCGTTAAGTTAGGAAGTAATCCAATTCAATTATGGCATTTCTGTCAAACCTAAATCTCTTGCCGCAGTACAGCTTGCCCCGATTTTTTATCGGGGGTAAAATATGAATAGTCCTAGATTGAAGAGAGGTCCAATGCTCCATAGAGCTTGCCCCGATTTCCGGGGAGTGGCATAAAAACAAAGTCCTTTGAGTTAGATATATATGAATCAAAATAGATTTGAGTGTTAGAAAGATGACACTTGTTGTTACGATCATGATGTTCTTCGAAAATCGAGACTAGCTCGCCGCAGCATTTGCGAAAAAAAAATATGAGCACCTGACTCTATTTCTTGTCTTTGTAGGTGAATTACACTATTGGATTGTAGCAATCAATAGGGATGATTATGTCACTCCTAAAGGAGCTACCAGATATGTAATCACATTTTACTATTAACATGATGCTCCGCTGGAGCAATTATAGGGTAGCGTTAAATGAAGAAGTAACCCAATTCAATATGGCATTTCTGTTAAACCTAAATCTCTTGCCGCAGCGCTGTAAAATATTAGTAGTCCTAAGATTGGGATATTCCGTAGTAAGGGAAGAACCCCGGAGAGCTTGCCCCGATTTT
>CAKZVJ010000162.1 GCA_937923345.1 uncultured Saprospiraceae bacterium | reverse complement strand
ATTTTGGCCCCCAGCAAGTGCAAAAGAACGCATCAAACTACCTTGCACATTGTAGATGTCCACTTGCACATCATCTCCCGATGGATTCGCAAATGTAAGGCTCATTTTGTTCTGCACTGGATTAGGGAATACCTCTAGCTTGAAGGCATCTGTTAACGTCTCCGTGCTCACCAAGTTTCTTTGTCCAGTACCATACCAAGTACCCCAGGCAGCGTTCTCTATAAAGATGAAGGCATCACCATTGGTCGCGTTGATACGGTCACTATTGAGGTCGATGATACCAATCAAGTCCGTACCATTACTATTCGCATCAAAAATAACAGCTTCATCTGTGATGCTATAATTCGGGTAGTTCAAAATACTATTGGTGAAGATCGGCTGGCTACTTGTTTCCCCTGTCTCAACATTCACTGCGAATAGATTCGCATCTCCTTGTGCGTCGATAAAATCAAAAGCTACGATGAAATCTGCCTCCTTAGCAAATGAAGGATTTCCGACACTGGTATTCTCTGGTAGCTGTGTAAATAACTTATTAATGTTGTTGTCATTTGACACAAAATTGTTGGTGCCATTATCCCACACTTTCATAAAACCTATATCCCAATAGTTGATAAATTCTCCAAATTCAGAACCCGCTATTTCAGAGTTTGCATCGTACATCAAAAATTCTCCAGAGTAGTCAAATTCCATCACATCCGCAAAAAGTACATCCCCTGTAGATACCCCAGTGGTAAACGTAGGATTGAACAGTGTGTACCAATTTTGTGCTTGTGACGCAAAGTCAAATACCAAAATCTCTGGGGCTGTCTGGTCAGCAACCAAGGCTATTCTAGATCCATCTTTGGCTATGACAATATTTCTCCATACGGGATCGTCTACCAGTACGCGCTCATCAAAACTCCCTTGATCATAATCAATCTCGATGATATAGACTCTTCTATCTGTACCCACAAAAACGATGGCAGTACCATCATCTGTAATGCTAGGCTTGCTCAATTGGTCCGTACTACTGATTTGAGTAGGGTTAGTAAGATTGTCCGAGCGTGCAATGAATAGGTTAGACAAATTAGGATCCGAGTACAAGACAAAATCAGTACCCGTATTGGTTTCTAATTCTGTCTGCGAATTGGTGCCTGTATTGGTGCCAGTGCTGCTACCGATGCCCACCTCGTTGAAACCTTGCTGTACTGCTGCTAATTGTGCAGACCCATTTCCAAATAGGTCAATCGCTGATCGCTCCGCTGCAATTCTCAAATCTATAAACTGAGAAGAACGCACCAAGTACTGAGTCAAAGCACGGTAGAATATATCCTCTGCGTTACTTTTACCAATATTAGTAGCAATTCTATAGTACGCATGATTCGTGATACCACTATTGATATGTACCCCGCCATTATCTCCCTGCGGAGTATTGGGTAGGCTTTGAAATTCATCCATATGTTTTGGCTGCCATCCAGCATCATTAAGACTGTTACCGCCATTGTTAGGGTCTTGCATATCCCGTAGGGCGCCAGTAGGGAAGAAGGTAGTATTCACTACATCCTCACCGATCTTCCAATCGTTTCTATCGATCATCGCGCCAAATATATCTGCAAAACTTTCATTCATCGCGCCTGATTGGTTTTCGTATACCAAGTTGGCAGTGGTCTGGATCACGCCGTGCGACATCTCATGTCCCGCTACGTCCAATGAACGCGCCAGTGGCTGAAAGGCCGAGCCTCCAT
Organism: uncultured Saprospiraceae bacterium; assembly: GCA_937923345.1. Taxonomy (GTDB): domain Bacteria; phylum Bacteroidota; class Bacteroidia; order Chitinophagales; family Saprospiraceae; genus JALZVN01. Next base: position 2,744 of record CAKZVJ010000162.1, on the reverse strand, counting down.
TACCGTAGAATATAGCGCTACCATTCCAGTAGGCATTTTCCATGCTGTCTCCATTACGCTGACTCACGTTGACGAAAGTAACGATGTTACCGCCAGAACCATTGATAGAATTTCTTTGGTGCACCGTATTGAAATACTCATAGGCCTCCCCTCCATTAAAGTGGCCAGATACCTCGGTAGGATCATTCCAATTGCTGCTATTGTTTCTACTGTGATCGTAGTCAAAGCTGTTAGATTCAGGAGAAGAATTCATCGCATCTAGTGTCCAGATAGATCCCACGGGTGAATTAGGCATATTAGACTGGCCAGCATTAAACATCGGTCTAGACGCATCCGCTAGGACAAAGATTCCACCTGATTCATATCCATTGATAGGGCGAGTGATACCCAGTAAATCACGACCCTCACCAGTAAATGGACCAGCCACAGCGTCAGCTTTAAAGTCGATTTTTTCTTGCTTTATTTTTGGAGCGTGTGCAGCACAATTAGGACCATGCGTATGGCCTAGATCGTGATTGTGCAAAGAGCAAGAGTTCTTGACATACTTCAGAATAGCTCCTGTATGAGCGTCCATAACATAGGTCCATCTTTCTTTTAGATTGGGGTGAAAATAGAAATGCCAAGCCAGTTTTGCCTCTCCTTCATCCATGAAAATCACCAATTCCTTTGTATCTGATGCTGCGATGAAATCCATGTACTTAGATACATCCTCTCTCGCGACTTGGGTGTACTGCTGTACATCCGACATAGCCATCTCAAAAGCCTTCTCCATAGGAAAACTAGGGCTAATGCTCGCGATTTTAGGGGTAGCGTGATAGCGACCCGTCATCATGTGTATCTGTTGGTTCTGCTCATGCAGGATGATTTCGGCATTTAAGACGGGGATACCTTGATAGACCTGACCATACTTCAGCGTATAGTTGTTGGTCTTTGGGTGAAAGCGTTCTGCGAGTAAGCTAAACTCATTTTGTGGCTGTTGGATATTCATTTCCTTTTTTACACTTTCCAAAAAGTTCATCGACTTATGTGTCAAGGGGGCATTGGATTTGGCAGCGCTATGCACTGGCTTCTTGATAAATATCGGCAGCTCAGAATCTTCACCTTTTTGAATTTCTAAGTAGTTCTTTTCAAAATTGGGGGCAAAATCTCCTAGGTTTTTAAAGGTCAATCTCGAAGACTCCGTACGTCCCTCAGGCTTGTAGTTTTGAGGAACATTGATTTTCATCTCGTAGCCCTTCATGCTCGAGGATTGCTCCTTGGACTTGGTAGGGTACTTAGATCTTTGGGCTTGTAGCTGACTTACAAAAACCACCAAAGAGAAGAGTAGAATTACTTTTTTCATTACTTTATTTTTTACTTACTTATTTTAGTCAATTGGACTAGCTCGTTGTATAGATTTACGATTTCCTCTTCCACCTCCATTTCTGCACTTCCCCAGATGAGATACGTACTGTCTGAGTCGGTCTCGTATTTCATCCAAAAATATTGATTGCCTGGCTGATCGTAGGTATATTTATTGAGCTTCATTTGCTCCATATTCTTGAATATGGATTTGGCCGAAGATTTACCTTTACTGTTTCTCAGGGTCGCTTCTCGGCTAGTAGGATTGATTTGGAATACGTCTCCATTTTCGAGTAGGCAAAACTCTCTTAGCTCACCCGTAAATCCACCTCCGTTGCCGAAGTACACCTTCGTCTTTTCATACTTTTCTGGACTGACCTGAACAGTCTTGCAGCCCCCTAATAGGGATAGAGTAAAGCAGGCTGTCAGCAAGAAGGGATATAAAAAATTCATGGCTATAGGTTAAGCGTTTTGTTTCGATCGATATTGCAAAACATTCAATGAAACAAGCTTAAAAATCGTGCTAAACTCGGTATAAAACAATTTTATCATATAATAATCCCTTATAATGGCAAAAAAGGCCATAAAACGCACATTTTTAGGCATCTATCCATAATTATATATAAATCTTTGATTATATGAATAAATTAGAATATTGTATGGTCGAGTGAAGAATTTAAGGAATATAAATTTTTCATAATGTGTTATTTTGACCATAAATTTTGTATAAGTCACACTTTTTTGCGGCGCTCCTACTCAGATTGACTAAAAATACCATTTTCGGGGTATTATTTTAATGCCTGTGTTGGCGTATATTTGTCTTATAGTCATTGCGACTAGATTACCATTCCACAAACCGTTTAGCAGAAGGCTTATTTCAAGCCTCTTTTTAATTATTCAGTGTATACAATTATGCACCTTCATGGTGTGTCAAGATATTAAAATCGTAATCGGTTTATGGGATGGTCTCTCTCCATTTATTTGGAGGGGGGCTTTTTTTTGTCCATTCGTTTTGTTTCCAATTATTTGATGGGGCCATCCCCGTCATTTCGCGAAGGAGCGAAATGACGCGGTCGCTATGTTACATGGCTCGCTAGTCAGCTCGGTCCTACGGACTGCCACTATCGTGTCACCACTCCACAGCGCTTGTCCAAAAGAGCTATTGTTGGGTTGCGATTTTTTTATACTAGGGATGTTCAGAAATATCATATTGCGTTGAGATTAAACTTTCTACATCTTAAAATCTCAAAATTATTACTCCCTTTTTAATATTATTGCTTTAAAAACGGGGTGATTCTCAGACTCAATTTGTCATGATTTTTAAAAGAAAATCACGCCAAATTGGTTCTTGCTACCCCAAATACCCAGGGTTTCCACCCTGGGCTATAATAAGGTCACCCCCT